>NZ_JBNYXT010000057.1:0-20699 GCF_051380795.1 Janthinobacterium leeuwenhoeki | reverse complement strand
GCAGAAAGACGCGCAGCATCACGTTAAATTGAACGAAAAACGGGCTTGAACGGCTCGCCGGTCGGGCATTTGGCGCGCCAGCCTCGTCAGAAAACCGAATTGATCAGCGCTTCCCTAGCGCTAACGTGCATGTGCGCATGGTCAGATCAAGCCGGCCAGCTTGCGGCAATGTTATCCTGCCTATGCATCTTCCGCTTACGCGCGCAACTCGTCCACGCATCGGTTTTTCATGACAAAAAAAATTCTTCTCCTGAGCGTCTCTGCCGGCGCCGGCCACATGCGCGCGGCGCAAGCCATCGAGGCGTATGCGGCGCGCGATGACGGTGCAGGGCCCGCAGCGCTGGCCCTGCATCTCGACGTGATGGATTTTGTTACGCCTGCATTTCGCAAGCTGTACACGGATTTGTATATCAAGCTGGTCAACAAGGCGCCCGCGCTGTGGGGCTATCTGTATCACGCCACCCACGATGCGCCGCGCGACAGCTCGATGCAGCGCCTGCGCCGCGCCGTCGAGCGCCTCAACACGCGCGCGCTGATGGCGCAGATCGCCGCCTTCCAGCCTGACGCCATCATCTGCACGCATTTCCTGCCGGCCGAACTGCTGTCGCGCGCGCTGCGCCCGCAGCAGCTGGCTTGCCCCGTGTGGGTGCAGGTCACCGATTTCGACCTGCACCGCATGTGGGTGCACGAACAGATGCAGGGCTATTTCGCCGCCACCGACGAAGTGGCGTTCCGCATGCGCCACGAAGGCATCCCCTCCGACCGCATCCACGTGACGGGCATCCCCATCATGCCCGCCTTTGCGCAGGCGCCCGGGCGCCTGCAGTGTGCGCAAGCGTTTGGCCTCGACCCGCGGCGCACGACGATCCTGCTGATGGGCGGCGGGGCAGGATTGGGCAGCCTCGATACCGTCGCCGCGCGCCTGCTGGCGCTGCCAGGCGACTTCCAGCTGATCGTGCTGGCGGGGAAAAACGCCGCCGCGCTGGCGGCGCTGCGGGTACTAGCCGGCCAGTACCCGGGCCGCCTGCTGGCGCAAGGCTTTAGCAGCGAAGTTGAGCGCCTGATGGCGTGCTCCGACCTGGTGATCACCAAGCCGGGCGGGCTGACCACCTCGGAATGCCTGGCCCTGGGCTTGCCCATGATCGTCAATTCGCCGATTCCCGGGCAGGAAGAGCGCAATGCCGACTATCTGCTGGAGCAGGGCGTGGCCCTGAAGGCATTCGATGCCGTGACCCTGGAATACCGCGTGCGCCTGTTGCTCGATCATCCTGAACAATTGCAAGCCATGCGCGCAAAAGCCCTGGCTTTGGGCCGCCCGCGCGCCGCCCTGGACGTACTGGCGCAGGTGCTGCGCGCAGGCGCCGTTCTTCAATAACAAGGAAGCCATGATGTTGCATGTCGTATTTTTGACCCTCATCCTGGGGCTGGCCGCCGCGCCTGCCTTGGCGCAGACGGCGGCGACGCCGGAACGCCATGCCGACTGGGCCACGCCGCTACCGCAGGTGTCGAACCTGCACCAGGTCACGCCCGTCCTGTACCGCAGCGCCAAGCTCGATAGTCGCGATGTGGCCCAGCTGCAGGCGCTGGGCGTGAAGACGGTGATCAGTCTGCGCTCCTTTCACTCCGATACGCAGGTGCTCGATGGCAGCGGCATCCGTGCCGTGCGCATTCCCATCAATACCTGGGCCATCCGCGACAAGCACGTGATCGACACCATGCGCGCCATCCGCGCCGCCGGGCAGCACGGACCCGTGCTGCTGCACTGCCTGCACGGTGCCGACCGCACGGGCATGATGGCCGCCATGTACCGCATGCTGTACCAGGACTGGCCGCGCGAGAAGGCGATCGACGAGCTGAAAAATGGCGGTTACGGCTATCACGCCGTGTGGAAGAACATCGAAAGCTACCTCAAGCGCGTCGATGTGGTAGCACTGCGCGCGCAGATTGACGGAAAGACTCCCTGAACCATGCTGATGGAGAGGCGTGACTGTCTCCCATCGTCGGCACTGACCGCGCATTCGCGGCAAATTAATAAAACCCGATCACCGCGCCGCTGGACAGGCGCTCTTCTCTTGGCAGCGATGTTTCATGCGAAAAAAAATGGTAGATATCGGGATCTTCCAGCCAGCTCACTTGGCCGAAAGGCAGGCCTAGCCGGATAGCGGCGCTGGTGCTCCATTTTTCACGGTCATTGTCGGGTAAGGCGCTGCATTCCTCGAGACAGCACAAGCGCCTGGAGACCACATCATCCATGCTGGGCGTGGTGCTGGCATGGGGCGGCATCGAGCCACCCCATTGCAGCCACAGGGCCATGTCCGGCCAGCGTATGCATAGCACGATCCAGCGCTGGTATTGCGCCAGCGACGGCACCGGCAAGCCATGGCTTATCCGTGCAATGCGCAGCAGCACAAAGCGCACGAAATTGAGCGTGCGCTTGATTTCCCGTGGCCCGCACGCATACTCTTTGCTGATGCCGCGCAGGACGGTCTGAACGTCTTTGCCATCCCGCATGAATTGCGAGCTGGCCCGGCGCTGCCGCTCACTGGCATCCTGCGGCGCCTCGCTTTTCGTCCGGGCATGCGTTTGCGCTTCCGCTGCGCCGGCATGGGAAGCCTGTTGTGCCTCGGATCCTGCCGACGCGGTAGCGCCGGCCTGCGATTCCGAGCCGATCAGATAATCGATAAATTTGCCATTTTTCAAATGCCGGCTAGGCGGAATGGTAAACGCCAGCTGGATGAATTTGTCCATGAAGCGCCATCCCAGCGGCACCAGTTTTTCATAGGAGGGCAATTGTTTCTTGATGTCCCTGTGCGCGTGCTCGAGCGCCGCCGCCACGATCTGCGGATCCATGCCGATCACAAACAGGAATTCGGACTGGTCGCCTGCCAGGAACGTGTTGATACCTTCGACGACGCTCGCAATTTTGCCGGGCGAGCAACGGTCGAGGTCATCGATGAAGATGACCAGTGGCGCGATGACGGGCGTGCCATCGCCATGTTGCGTGTGACGCTGGGGCAGAGAGTGCATCACGCGTCGCAAATCCTGGTGAATCTGGTGCATGATGCCGACCGTCCTGGCATAGTCGGGCACGCGTACATATTCCGCCAGACTGAATTTGGCAGGCTCGTCCGCTACCTTTTTTCTACTGCTGAAGAAGGCCTGTACCGCATACACGGTAATCGCAATTTGCGTGCCGATGGCTGTCGGAATGGCCACGGCAGCGGCATCGAGCCATGTCCTGAACGCCGCAGGCAGACTATCGGGCGGAATGAGCGACACGCTCACCAGACTGATGATCAGGCCCATGGCCCCCAGCAGCCAGCGGCGCACCTTGATCCACCAGAAAGTGCCGACCCGGTCATAGATTTTTCTGCGCACCACGCCATCGTCTATGCGCGACAGATTCAGGCGCAACAGGAATAGCTCGCGTTCGACAGGACTCAAGCGGTCGCTGACCTGACTGACGATGGCGTCCACCAGGCCGGCCCAGACTTGCTCGGAACTTTCGTATTTCCAGGCATTGAACCAGACGGTCCAGCGCTTGCTTTCGTCGACGAAGACTTGCTTGTCTGGCCCGGATTTCCGGTCGAGAAAGCGCAGCACATCGCGCGTCTTGAACGTGCCGCTTTCTGGCTCGGCAGGCCTGGGAGGGTCGAGCTGATGCTGAATCTGGCGCATCAGCGAAGATTTGCCGGCGCCCCACGGCGCCTGGATGCTGATACTGATGGAGCCGCGGGTTTGGTCGCTGGTGAGGAAAGCCACGATCGCGATCGCGTATTGCGCGAATTCCATGTAGTCCAGCAATGAAGGGTGGTCATGCGCCAGAATGTCGAGTACGTTCTCGGGTGTTTGCTGGGCCGCCTTGGTCAGCGGATGCCGTTCGTAGGCGGCTTGCAGCTGTGCCATGTCGATCCCCATCTTGTGCAGCAAGGACATGAATTTGCCTTCCTTTAAGGACCATAGCGCGCCGATCAAGTCGCTCACCGTGATGCTGTCGCGGCCGGCCTGGCGTGCCGCGAAGGCCGCATCTCTCAGCCATTTTTCGGCATTCGTCGAATAGGTAAGCTGGTCCGGACTGGTCCCGCTGGCCAGGGGGGCGCTGATACTGCTGTATTGGAATGGAAAATATCCGGACCATGTCGCCTGAAACCTCTCACCGGCCAGTTCCTTGAGTGCGCGGCTAAAAAAGAGCGCGTCGGGCGGAGCCTGTATTGATGGCTGCGCAAGGTCATCGGCCCTGGCCAGGGTGAACAGTATCAGGCGGGTGGTGATCGAACGTGACGGCGGATCTTTCATTGTGCCCAGCGCGTGGGCCTGGCGCAGCAATGCCAATAGCTCGCTGCTCGGCGCAGGCATCGCTGGCTGTTCTTCCACCAGCGCCGACCTGGACTCGGTGTTGCCGTCTGACTGTTCTCTCATGATGGCCGCTCCTCGATTGGCTGGCCGGGTATCCGGGACACTCAGGCTACCATGCTTGATTTTTCTCCTATTTGACGTGCGCCATCTGCGCCAGATCAATCGTCTGGCTGTCTGTGCCAACCTGCTTTCAGGCATGGATTTGGACATGCCTGGGCCGGAATCAGGCATGATTGCGATTCCAATCACGTTTTTCCGGAACCCCCATGGAACACCACAGCTTTCTCATCAACATACTGTTTTACCTGGTGGCCGCCATCATCATGGTGCCGCTGGCCAAGCGCCTGGGCATGGGCGCCGTGCTGGGTTATCTGGTGGCCGGCGTCGTCATCGGACCGTGGGGCCTGGGCCTGATCAAGAATGTCGAGGTGATCCTCAGCTTTTCCGAATTCGGCGTGGTGCTGCTGCTGTTCCTGATCGGTCTGGAGCTTGAACCCAAACGATTGTGGCTGCTGCGCCGCCCGATTTTCGGCTGGGGCGGGGCGCAGGTGGGTGTCGTCAGCGCGGGGCTGTGCGCCGTGGCCATGGCCTTTGGCGTGGACTGGCGCACGGCGCTGGTCGGTGCGCTGGGGCTGTCGCTGTCGTCGACAGCCATCGTGCTGGCCACCCTGGGCGAACGCAAATTGATGAGCACGCCGGCCGGTTCCACCGGCTTTTCGATCTTGCTGTTCCAGGATATCGCCGCCATTCCCATGATCGCGCTGGTGCCGCTGCTGGGTGGCCTGGTCACGCATAGCGGTGAACCGGGCTGGCTGCGCGTGGCCAAGCTGGCCGCCGTGCTGGCCGCCTTGGTGATCGGCGGGCGCTTCCTCGTCAACCCCATCCTGCGCTTCATCGCCAGGACGGACTTACGCGAAATCTTCACGGCCTTCGCCCTGCTGCTGGTGATCGCCATTTGCGTGCTGATGGAATCGGTGGGTCTGTCGATGGCGCTGGGAACCTTCATGGCGGGCGTGCTGCTGGCCGACTCCGAATACCGCCATGAGCTGATCAGCGACCTGGAACCGTTCAAGGGCCTGCTATTGGGCCTGTTTTTCATCGCCGTGGGCATGTCCGTCGATTTCGGCGTCCTGCGCGCACAGCCCTTGCTGATACTGGCCCTGGTGGCCGGTCTGCTGGTGGTGAAGATCGTCTTGCTGTGCCTGCTGTCGAAATTCTTTGACATTCCTCGCGGCCAGCAGCTGTTCTTTGCGCTGCTGCTGTCGCAGGGCGGCGAATTCGCTTTCGTCGTGTTTGCCGCCGCCGAAGCCGCGCACGTGTTTGCGCCGGAAACGGCCGCGTTGCTGGTCGTGGTGGTAACCCTGTCGATGGTGGCCACGCCCTTGCTGCTGCTGGCGCACGACAAATTCGTCGCGCCGCGCCTGCAAGGCGACAAGAAGCGCCGTCCCGACGACCATATCGAGGCGCAGGACAACCCCATCGTCATTGCCGGCTTTGGGCGTTTCGGCCAGATCATTGGCCGCCTGCTGGCGGCCAATAAAATTGGCGTGACGGTGCTCGACCACGACCCGGACCAGATCGAGTTGCTGCGCAAGTTCGGCTTCAAGGTGTTTTATGGCGACGCCACGCGCGTGGACCTGCTGGTGGCGGCCGGCATCGAAAAGGCCAGGGCGCTGGTGATCGCCATCGACAATGTGGATGACAGCCTGGCCCTGGTCGACGCCGTGCGCCTGCGCCTGCCCGAGCTGACGATCCTGGCGCGCGCGCGCAACGTCACGCATTACTATGAATTGATGAAGCGGGGCGTGACCCTGATCGAGCGCGAGACCTTCGCCGCGGCGCTGCTGCTGGGCGAGCAGACCTTGCAGCAGGTGGGCTTCAGCGCGGAGCGGGCGCAGCGCGCGGCCGGCATCTTTGGCCGGCATAACCTGAAAACCCTGCTGGAAGTGGCGCCGCACTTCCAGGACCAGCAAAAAGTCATGTCGCTCACGCGCCAGGCGCGCGAGGAACTGGAAGACATGTTCGAGAGCGATGCGGCGGCGTTTGCGGCGGCGGAAACGGCAGAACCGGGGTCAGACCCTCGGGTCTGACCCCAGCTTTTGTTTGGGGTTGCGTCGGCTTACGCGCCGTGCGCTAAGCCGACCTACGCCTCGTCCCGGCCTTACTTTCCCCGCTTCGCTTCGATCGCCTCGATCTGGTCCATGATGCCGTTCATGCGCGCCACCAGCGCCTGGTACGGTTTCGGCGAGGCCAGGTCGACGCCGGCTGCCTTCACCAGATCGTAGGGATAGGCCGAGCCGCCCGCGCCGAGCATCTTCAGGTAGGCGGCCAGCGCGCCCGGTTCCTTGTCGAGGATGCGCTGCGCGAAATCCTGCGCCGCGGCGATTGAGGTGGCGTACTGGAAGACATAGAAGCCGTGGTAAAAATGCGGCACGTACGCCCATTCCAGCGCGTAGGCGGGATCGATGCGCATGACGCCTTGCGCTTCGCCGTGGTAGCGCTTGAGGATATCGGCATAGATGGCCGTGATCTCTTCGCCCGTCAGCGACTCGCCCTTGTCTACCTTGCCGTGGATGGCCGCCTCGAATTCGGCGAACATGGCCTGGCGGAAGTAGGTGCCGCGCAGGTTTTCCAGCGCCGCGCCCAGGTACAGCAGGCGCTCGTCGTCATCCTTGGCCTGCTTCAGACGCGCGTCGAGCAGCAGCGCCTCGTTTGTCGTCGAGGCGATTTCCGCGACAAAGATGCTGTACGGCGCGTAGATCGACGGCTGCGCCTTGTTGGCCAGCACCGAGTGCATGGCGTGGCCCCATTCGTGCGTCAGGGTGCTGACGGCTTCGTAATTGTCCGTGTAGTTGAGCAGCACAAACGGATGCACGTCGTACGCGTCGCCATTCATGTAGGCGCCCGCCACCTTGCGCGGACGCGGGTACACATCCATCCAGCGCGCGTCCACGGCGGCAGTGAGTGCCTTGACGTAGTCCTGGCCCAGCGGCGCGACGGAAGCGAGCATCATCTGCTTGCCGTCGGCCAGCGGGAACGTGCGGTCGCTTTTCAGCAGCGGCGCATAGATGTCGTAATACGCGAGGTCCTTGACGCCCAGCATGCGCGCGCGCAGCTTGAAGTAGCGGTGCAAGGTGGGCAGGTTGGCGTTGGTTTGCGCGATCAGAGTCTGGTAGACGGCCGGCGGCAAATGGTCGGCGTCGAGCGCCGCGCTTTGCGAGTCGGCATAGCGGCGCACCTTCGCATATGCGGCATCCGTCTTCAGCTGGCCGTACAGGGTTTCGCCGAACGTGCGTTCATACTCTTTCCACTTGCCGAAGAAGGCGTCGAACACCAGCTTGCGGTCGGCGCGCTTGTCGTCGCCCCGGTATTTCGTGTACGCCGCCTGGTCGAGCCGTACTTGCGTGCCGTCCGACAATGTCACGGTTGGCCACGGGATTTCCGCATTGGCCAGGGTGCGGTAGACGCTGGCGGCCGAACCCGTCGCCAGGCCGAACTGTGCCACCAGCTGCTCGCCTGCAGCATCGAGCGTATGCGGCGCGCTGCGCAGCATGTTGCTCAATTGGAAACGGTATAGCTGCAAGCCCTGGTCTTTCGCCAGCATGGCATCGATGCGCTTGCTGCCCAGGGCAAGGATTTCCGGCTGCAGAAAGGTCGTCGCCTGGGTGAAGTCGTTGCCCAGCAGGGCGGCGCGCTGGTTCAGCTGGTTGCCCTTGCTGTCGCCCGTATCCTGATCGTAATACTGCGCCGCGTAGGTGGTGAGCGTGTTGACGCGCTTGCGCGCATCGGCGTACAGATCCAGGCAGTTTTTCAGGCGGGCCGGCGACGCTTTCAACTGCCCCTTGCAGGCGCCCAGTTGCTGCAGCTGGGCCGACAGTTTTCTCGCGTCGGCGTCGAACGCGGCATCGTTTTGATACAGCGCTGTCAGGTCCCAGCGGTCGGCTTGCCGGTCGGTGGGAGCAGGTGCGGCGAAGGCGGTGGAGAGGGCAAAGCCGAGGGCCAGCAGGGTCAGTACGGGGCGTTTGAGCGCGGTGGTCGGCATACAGTATCCGTTCATGGTCTGGTTGCAAGGGAAGCCAGCACAGGCGTGGCGGCAGACACCGAGCTTATCGCAGCATGGGGACAAAGGAAAGCACGTCGGGAAGGGGGGAAGCAGCGGGGAAGGCTGGCTTCCCCGCGCACTACGCGATTACTGTTTCTTGCCCAGCAAGTCGAGCAGGATCGACGTTTCCGCCGTGATCGCCGCCTTGATGGTTGGCTGGTACTCGGGCGCCCATTGCGGCGAGTGCGGGCCGGCCAGCGGTTTGCCGCTGGCCTTGGCGGCGGCCAGTTTGGCCGGCTCCACCGCGCCGATATGCAGCAGCACCGCTTTCACGCCGGCCTGGCCGTAGTTGGCGAAGTCTTCCGACGTCATCTTGGCCGGCATTTCCGTCACGTTGGCCGCGCCCAGCGATTTTTGCAAGGTAGACACCATGCGCAGGGTCAGGTCCGGGTCGTTGTAGACGGCGTCCGTGCCGGGACGAATCTCCACCAGCGGCTCTTTCGGCGCGCCGGCGGCAAACGCCTCGCCCTTGACTTCGCGCGCGATGCTGGCCAGCACGCGCTTGCGCACGGCATCCTTGAAGGTGCGCACCGTCAGCTGCATGGTGACCTGGTCGGGCACGATGTTGGCCTGGGTGCCGCCATGGATGCTGCCCACCGTGATGACGACGGGGTCCATCGGATTGTTTTCGCGCGAGACCAGGGTTTGCAATGCCAGCACGATGCGCGCGGCCATCACGACGGGGTCGCGCGTGTCGTGCGGCGCTGCGCCGTGGCCACCCTGGCCATACACGGTGATGCTGATGGTGTCGGCGGCGGCGCGGAAGTAGCCGGCGTGGTAGCCCACCGTGCCCGATGGCAGCGTGGCTTCATCGTGGAAGGACAGGGCGTAGTCCGGTTTCGGGAAGCGCGTAAACAAGCCGTCCTTCAGCATGGCGGCCGCGCCCAGCAGCGGCTCTTCGGCCGGCTGGCCCACCAGCATCAGCGTGCCGCTCCAGTGCTGGCGGTTGTCGGCCATCAGCTTGGCGCTGCCATACCAGGCCGACATGTGCACGTCGTGGCCGCAGGCATGCATCACCGGCACGCTTTCGCCGGCCGCGTTTTTCGTCACCACGCTGCTGGCAAACGGCAGGCCGGTTTTTTCCAGCACGGGCAGGGCGTCGATTTCCGTGCGCAGCATGACGACGGGGCCGGGGCCGTTGCGCAGGATGGCGACGACGCCCGTGCCGCCAACGCCGGTGGTCACGTCAAAACCGAGCGCCTTGACCTTTTCAGCCAGTTTTTTTGCCGTTTGCACTTCCTGGAACGCCAGCTCCGGGTGGCGGTGCAGGTCCAGGTACAGGCTTTCGACGGCCGGGTAATTGGCTGCGAGCTGGGCCGCGATGGCCGGTGGCAGGGCCGCGCCGTGGGCGAGGCCGGCACACGCAAGGGCTGCGGCGCAGGTGATTTGTTTCAGGGGCAAGGCAGAAAATTTCATAGATTTCTTTGAGAAGCAGGCGTGCCGACATGCGCGGCGCGCCTGTAGTTGCTGAGGAGACTTTTAAATTAACAGAAACATTTCTCAAAATCAATAAATCAGCTACATATATTTCAATAATGTATAATCTGCAATATAAATAATTCCGTAAGGAATTAAAAATATCTTCAACGCATGATTTTAGAGAAAAGATACTATGGGCTTTATCGCAAATATCAAGATCGGCAAGCGCCTGAGCATCGGCTTTGTCTTGATCCTGGCAATGACCGTTCTGATCGCTACAGTGGGCGTCTGGCGCCTGAATGAGGTGGCGACGTCCACGCGCGCCATGATGGCCGAACCGCTGACCAAGGAACGCCTGATTACCGACTGGTATGGCTTGAACTTTGCCTCGATACGCCGCACGGCCGCCATCGTCAAGAGCAGCGACCCGGCGCTGGGACCGTATTTCAAGGAAGACTCGGCCGCGTCCGTGAAGAAGGCGGCCGAATTGCTCAAGCAGATCGAGCCGCTGGTCGCGGGCGAGAAGGAAAAAGCCCTGTTCGCCAAGATCCTCGAGCAGCGCAAGGTGTACAGCGCTTCGCGCGATGGCGCCGTCAAGGCCAAGGCCGATGGCGACGTGGAAGGCGCGGCGAAAATCCTCGACAGCGCGTTCACCCCGGCTGCCCAGGTTTACCAGGATTTGCTGCAGGAGCTGGTGACTTTGCAGCGCGAAAGCATCGATGCGACGGCCAAGCAGATCGACGCCTCCGCCGTGCATGACACCACCGTCATCAGCCTGCTGACCCTGTTCGCCGTGGCGTTTGGCGTGTTGTGCTCGTGGCTGCTGACGACGGGCATCACGCGTCCGCTGCGCCAGGCGCTGGCGCTGGCCGAAACGGTGGCCGCCGGCGACCTGACGCAAACCGTCGCCACGACGGCGAAGGATGAAATGGGGGCGCTGCTCACGGCCCTGGGCAATATGAACAACAACCTGGTCAGCATCGTCAGCCAGGTGCGCAGCGGCACGGACAGCATCGCCACGGCCTCGTCGGAAATCGCCGCCGGCAACCTGGACCTGTCTTCGCGCACGGAGCAGCAGGCCGGTTCGCTGGAAGAAACGGCTTCGTCGATGGAAGAACTGACCAGCACCGTCAGACAGAACGCGGACAATGCGCGCCAGGCCAACCAGCTGGCCATCACGGCGGCGGACATCGCCAGCCGCGGCGGCTCGGTAGTGGCCGAAGTGGTGGCGACCATGGGCTCGATCAACGAGTCCTCGCGCAAGATCGTCGACATCATCAGCGTGATCGACGGCATCGCCTTCCAGACGAATATCCTGGCGCTCAATGCGGCCGTGGAAGCGGCACGGGCCGGCGAGCAGGGGCGCGGCTTTGCGGTGGTGGCGTCCGAAGTGCGCAACCTGGCGCAGAGGTCAAGCCAGGCGGCCAAGGAAATCAAGGCCTTGATCGACGATTCCGTCAGCAAAGTGGGCGCGGGCGCGAAACTGGTCGACCAGGCCGGCGCGACGATGGATGAAGTGGTCTCCAGCGTCAGGCGCGTGACCGATATCATCGGCGAGATTTCCAGCGCCAGCCAGGAGCAGACGCATGGCATCGGGCAAGTCAACCAGGCGATTACCCAGATGGATCAGGTGACCCAGCAGAATGCGGCGCTGGTGGAGGAGGCGGCGGCAGCGGCCGGTTCGCTGCAAGAGCAGGCGAACGGCCTGGCACAAGTGGTCAGCGTATTCAAGTTGCGCGAGCAGCCAGGCTTGCTGCGCCGCCCGGCGCCACAGCCGGTAGCCGTGCGTCCCGCGCCAGTGCCGCGTGTCGCCGCGCGCAGTATTGCCGTCAGGGCGAAGCCGCCGGCTCCCGCGAAAGCGCTGGCCGGCGACGACTGGGAAGAGTTTTAACTGAAGACAGACGGCGGCGCCATCGCCATGATGGCGCCGTGCGTCAGGATCAGCCTTGCTGCAGCGCAATGGTGCCGAACGTCGTCGGCGTCGAGCATGGCTCTTCGTCGAAGGCGATGTCGCCCATGGGGCTGGCCACGCCGTCCGCCTTCAAATCCTTGAAGCCGAACAGTTTCGGGTCCATCAAATGCGATGGCGCCACGTTCGACAGGGCCGAGAAGATGCTTTCCACGCGGCCGGGGAATTTCTTGTCCCATTCGCGCATCAAGCCCTTGATCTGCTTGCGCTGCAGGTTTTCCTGCGAACCGCACAGGTCGCATGGAATGATGGGGAAGCCCTTGACTTCCGCATAGCGCTGCGTGTCCTCTTCTTTGACATACGCCATCGGGCGGATGACGATGTGCTTGCCGTCGTCCGATTGCAGCTTGGCCGGCATGCCTTTCAGTTTTCCACCGAAGAACATATTCAGGAAGAACGTTTCCAGGATGTCATCGCGGTGGTGGCCCAGGGCGATCTTGTTGGCGCCCAGCTCGTCGGCCACGCGGTACAGGATGCCGCGGCGCAGGCGCGAGCACAGCGAGCAGGTCGTCTTGCCTTCCGGGATCAGGCGCTTGACGATGCTATAGGTATCCTGGTTTTCGATGTGGAAGGCCACGCCCAGTTCCGTCAGGTAGGCGGGCAGGATTTCCGGCGGGAAGTTCGGCTGTTTCTGGTCCAGGTTCACGGCGACGATGTCGAAGTGAATCGGCGCGCGCTCGCGCAAGGTCATCAGGATATCCAGCAGGGCGTAGCTATCCTTGCCGCCGGACAGGCACACCATCACCTTGTCGCCGTCTTCGATCATGTTGAAGTCGCCGATGGCTTGCCCCACCAGGCGGCACAAACGCTTGTGCAGCTTGTTGTTTTCCAGGGCAATCTTTTCCGCTTTCTTGCGCGCCAGTTTCTGCGCTTCCACGTTGGCCGGGAATTCCACGGCCGTCGTCGTCGTTTCCATCACTGCGGTATTGCTCATGCTTCATCCTTGATCTTGAATACTTCCACGCCCACGCCTTCGCAGTCGGGATACACGTCCGGTTTCATCGACGAGACGCGCGCGGCGCGCACGCGCGGGTGCGCCAGCATGGCAGCGAGCACGTCGTCGACCAGGCTCTCCTGCAGCTGCACATGGCCTTGCGCCATGCGCTTGGCGATGGTTTC
Organism: Janthinobacterium leeuwenhoeki; assembly: GCF_051380795.1. NCBI lineage: Bacteria > Pseudomonadati > Pseudomonadota > Betaproteobacteria > Burkholderiales > Oxalobacteraceae > Janthinobacterium > Janthinobacterium leeuwenhoeki. The sequence continues at coordinate 7,734 of NZ_JBNYXT010000057.1, read as the reverse complement.
GCGCATGAAGTCGTAGTCGACCACTTCTTCCAGCTGATCATCCTTCGGCGTCGACAGGGCCAGGGGAATGTACAGGTCGACGTTGATGAGGACGCGCTGCTCGCCCTTTTTCTCGAAGTCGTAGACGCCGATGTTGATGAGGATTTCGTAATTGCGCAGGAACAGGCGGCGGCAATCGGCCAGGCGAGGGTGGTACAGGTCGGACGACATAGTTTTACCTTTTAGGGGATGCTGGAGTGCTGGTTGTTTGGTAGGGCTGCTGATTATTTGGTCAAAAACATGACGTCGCGCGGCAAGCCGATCAAATGCTGGCCGCCATCGACCAGCAGGGTCGTGCCCGTCAGCGCGCGCGCGCCGGCCACGTAACAGACGCAGTCGGCCACATCCTCGGGCGTGCTGGAACGGCCCAGCGGCGTGTTTTCATGCGCCTTGGCAAAGTTCGCTTCCGTCTGCTCGCCGGAGACCATGGTGATGCCGGGGGCAATGCCCACGACACGCACTTTCGGCGCCAGCGCCTGGGCCAACATGGTGGTCGCTGACAGCAGCGCCGCCTTGGACAGGGTGTACGACAAAAAATCAGGATTGAGATTGTACAGTTTTTGATCCAGCAAGTTGATGACCACGGCTTGCCCGCCTGCCGGGGTGGCCTGGTACAAGGCTTGCGCCAGCAGGATGGGGGCGGCCAGGTTGGCGTGCATGTGGGCGTCCAGGGCGGCGAAGGAAAAATCGCCCGCATTGTCGTATTCAAACAACGATGCATTGTTGACCACGCAAGTAAGCGGGCCCAGCGCCGCCTGCGCCTGCGGCAACAGCTGGCGCACGGCGTCTTCCTGCGCCAGGTCGCAGGGGAACGCTTGCGCGCGGCGGCCCAGCGCCGTGATTTCCGCCACCAGGCTGAGCGCTTCCTCATGCGAGTCGCGGTAGTGGACGGCGATATCCCAGCCGTCGCGCGCCAGGCCCAGCGCGATGGCGCGGCCGATGCGGCGCGCCGCGCCCGTGACGAGGGCGACGCGGGGAGTGCTGTGTGGCAGTGTTGATGCTGGTGTCATGTTTTTAATGTCTATATGGAGTGAGCGGGCTTGCCATGGCCAGTACTGGCGGCCCGTGCCGCCGATTCGCTACAATACGGTATGTCTCTTCCCGTACCCGATAGCGACGCGCTGGCCGCGTCCCATGCCTTGCAGCACCAGATTGCCGCCGAAATCGCGCGCAATGACGGCGCCATTCCCTTTGTCCGCTTCATGGAGCTGGCGCTGTATGCGCCTGACCTCGGCTATTACAGCGGCGGCGCCGCCAAGCTGGGCAAAGATGGCGATTTTACAACCGCACCGGAGATTTCGCCCCTGTTCGGCGCCACCCTGGCCCATGTGGCAGGCGCTATTATGGCGCAAACGGCCCCGCGCATCCTCGAATTCGGCGCCGGCACGGGCAAGCTGGCCTGCGATATCCTGACGGAAGCGGCCAGCGCCGGCATCCATATCGAACAGTATGCGATCGTCGAATTGTCCGGCGAATTGCGCGCGCGCCAGGAGCTGGCCCTGGCCGGCTTCCCGCAGGTGGTGTGGCTCGATGGCTTCCCCGACAGTTTCGAAGGCGCCGTGTTCGGCAATGAAGTGCTCGACGCCATGCCCGTCAACCTGATCAGCAAGACACCCGCCGGCTGGTGCGAACTCGATGTCAGCATTGCCGACGGCCAGTTCGTCTTTGTCGAACGTCCGGCCGGCGCCGATGTGGCCGCGCAGATCGCCGCCCAGGTACCGGACGCCGATGCCTTGCCGGTCGGCTATGTCAGCGAGATCCACGGCGTGGCCTGCGGCTTCATGCGCTCGCTGGCGCGCATGCTGAGCAATGGCAAGGGGGGCGCGGCCGTGCTGTTCGATTATGGCTTCCCTGCGCATGAGTTTTACCTGGACCTGCGCGCCACGGGCACCCTGATGTGCCATTACCGCCACCATGCCCACGCGGAACCGTTTTATCTGCCCGGCTTGCAGGACATCACGGCCCACGTGGATTTCACGGCCATGGCGGTGGCGGCGCAGGATGCGGGTCTCGATGTGCTGGCCTACATGAACCAGGCGTCCTTCCTGCTGGGCGCGGGCATCGGCGACTTGCTGCTGCGTACCGATCCGGAACAGGTCAAGACGTATTTGCCGCAAGCCAGCGCCGTGCAAAAGCTGGTGTCGCCGGCCGAGATGGGGGAATTGTTCAAGGTGCTGGTGGTGGGGCACCAGGTGGCGTTGCCGGAAGTCCTGTTGTCCAGCGACCGCAGTCACCGTTTGTAAGCGCCCGCAATATCAAGGCAGGGCAGTGCCGCCCTGCAATTTCCTGTCCGCCGGCGGTTATTGTCTTGTCATATCGTATATGATGACCGACACAGCACGGTTCCATCCTGCAAGAACCCGTCGCCGCGCACCGATTTCAAGATAGAACGATGGGAAAGATACATACACACTATGACAACCTGAAGGTGGCGCGCCTGGCGCCGCAGGAAGTCATACGTGCCGCGTACAAAGCCCTCAGCCAGAAATATCATCCAGACAAGAATCCCGGCGACGAAAAGGCCGCCCGCATCATGGCGATCCTCAACAGCGCCTATGGCACTTTGTCCGATCCGCAGCGCCGCAAGGAACACGACGAGTGGATCGCTGCCGAGGAGTGGGAAATCGAATGGCTGGAAAGCACCCATCATGAAGAAGGCAAGAGCCGCGATGGACGCGCGAAAGGCCATGCGCAGGCGCATGAACACGCCTGGGCGCAGGATGTGCCGCCAACAAAGGGCAAGCAGCGGCGCGGCTTGCAGCCCGTCTGGCGCAACTGGCGCTGGTGGCTGAGTTTGCTTGTCTGTCTGCTGCTGGGCTGGCTGGGCGCCTTGCTGATGCTCGACACGTCCCAGCCCGTGCCTGCCGCCCTGGCATCGGCCTGGAGCGGCCTGGCCCGCGATGGCGCCACACCCCATGGGGAAACGGCCATGCCAGCGGCCAGTGCCGCGTCGCTGCCATCGAAAGGCGAGGCCGTGGCAGTCGATAGCTGGGCCGTGGGCAAGCCGTATGCGCCCGAACCCCAGCAGGCGAAGACGCCCGAGATCCGCGTGCTGGCCGTGTCCCAGCTGAGCCTGAAAGCCAGCCAGCCCGTCTGCGATGGCGTGGGCCAGTCCGTGGCGCTGGTGGCGCCGAATGGCGAGCCTTGGCCGGCGCAGTCCGGCTATGTGGATGGCTTCCCGATTGGTAACAAGGGCGAGGAACTGAGCTTGACCATCGACAACAGCAGCAACGCGGCGCCAGTCTTCGTCAAGCTGTATGACCAGGAGCGGCGCTCGAACGTGCGCTACCTGTACATCCTGGCCAATGACAAGCTGACGGTGGAGCAGCTCAGCGCTGGAAAGTATGAAGTGCGCTACCAGGCCGTCGGGCCCGGCCAGGATAGTTGTGGTGGTACCACGCGCAGCGGTGCATCGGCGCCGGCGTCGTCGTCGTCCGCCGGCGAAGGCGGTACGCAGAATCCTGTTGTAAGCAGCATCTAATCTGATTATGCTTGATATGCGTCAACGCGGCGTCCACATCGAACTTATCCATTAGGAGTATTCATGACCGACCTCAAAGCCGATGCAGATGATAACTGGCTGCTCGACGAAGATGAGCCGGTGGCCAGTCCTGCCGGGCTGGCCGCGCCCGACCAGCGCCTGTGGCGTGTCCTGATCGTCGACGATGACGTGGATGTGCATGCGGTGACGCGGCTGGCGCTGCGCAATGTCAGTTTCAAGGGCCGCGAGCTGGAACTGTTCTCCGCCTACAGCGGCCGCGAAGCGTACGATATTTTGCGCGACACGCCCGATATCGCGCTGGTGCTGCTCGACGTGGTGATGGAAACGGATGACGCCGGCCTGATCCTCGCCAAGCGCATCCGCGCCGACCTGAACAACTCCATCGTGCGCGTCGTGCTGCGCACGGGCCAGCCGGGCCAGGCGCCCGAGCAGCGCGTCATCATCGAATACGACATCAACGATTACAAGGCCAAGACGGAACTGACGACGCAAAAGCTGTTTACCACCGTCATCTCGGCCCTGCGCGCCTACGAGAGCCTGATGATGCTCGAGCGCAGCCGCATCGGCCTGGGCAAGATCCTTGCCGGCGCCACCAATCTGTACCAGATCCACTCGCTGCGCGAATTCGCTTCCGGCGTGCTGAACCAGGTCAGCGCCATCCTCGACGTGGGCGCCGACGGCGTGCTGTGTCTGATGCAGGGTGGCGCCGGGCGGCCCGAGGTGGTCGCCGCCACGGGTACGTATGCCATGCTGGCCGAGTCGGAAGCCATGCCGGCCGACCATGCGCTCACCGCCACCATCGACAAGGCCTTCGCGGAAAAGCGCAGCCAGTTCGAGCATCCGGCCAACGTGCTGTTCATCCACACGGAAGGCAACCGCGAGCTGGCCATCTCCGTCACGCCGCCGTGGCCGCTGGCGCAGATCCAGCGCGACTTGCTGGAAGTGTTTTGTCAGCGCATTGCCGCCGCCTTCGACAACCTGTACATGTTCGGCCAGCTGCGCAAGGCGCAGGAAGCGACCGTGGTGGCGCTGGCCGACCTGGCTGAGTTCCGCGACAGCGACACAGGCGGCCACGTGCGGCGCGTGCAGCTCTTGTCCGACGCCATTGCCCGGCGCATGCAGCAGCGCGGCGTGTACCCGGACGAGCTGACGCCGCAGTTGCTCGACATGATCGGCCTGGCCAGCATCCTGCACGACGTGGGCAAGGTGGCCACGCCGGATGCCGTGCTGCTCAAGCCGGGCAAGCATACGGACGAGGAGCGGGTGCAGATGCAGCTGCATGCCGGCGTCGGGCGCACCATCCTCGAGCGGGCCGCCAACATGGTCGACGGCGTCAGCTACCTGACATATGGCGCGCAGATCGCCGGCGGCCACCACGAACACTTCGATGGCGCCGGCTATCCGAATGGCCTGAAGGGGCGTGACATTCCCGTGGCCGCGCGCATCGTTGCCGTGGTCGACGTCTTCGATGCCTTGTTGCACGAGCGGCCGTACAAGGAGCCGTGGCCGTATCCACAGGTGCGTGTATACATCGAACAGCGCAGCGGCAGCCAGTTCGATCCGGAAGTGGTGACGGCGCTGCTGGAATTGATCGACCATGAGCCGCAACTGTGGCATCCGGAGCGCGCCGTCGCCTGAGCTGCAACTTCGCTGGCATTTTTCGGCGCGCCGCCATTCCCTTGCGCGCGGCGCCGTCATATACTCGGCAGCCTCATGCTGGCTGGCGCCACGCACCAGTGTGGCGCGCCGCGGAGTTTTCGGACATCACGACATGAAAGAACTCAAGGGCCTTAGCGCACTGATCATCGAGCCGCATCCGGGCATGCGCGCCAGCCTGCACAATATGCTCAACCTGTGTGGCCTGGCGAAGATCGATGACGCGGCCAGCTCGGGCCAGGCGATCCGCATGCTGGGCAGTAAATCGTATGATTTGATCCTGTGCGAATACGATCTCGACGGCGGGCAGGATGGCCAGCAGATGCTGGAAGACTTGCGCCACCACAAATTGATGCACGCGTCGACCATGTTTTTCATGGTCACGGGCGAAGGCAGCTTTGCCAAGGTGGTCAGCGCCGTCGAGCTGTTGCCCACCGATTACATCCTCAAGCCATTTACCGCTGACAACATGCTTGAGCGTATCGGCCGCGCGCTGGACAAGCGCAATGCCTTCGTGCCCGTGTATGCACTGATCGACGTGGGCAATGAGCGCGCGGCGATTGCCGCCTGCGCCGAGGGCGCCAGCCTGTATCCGCGCTACGCCACGGACTTCCTGCGCCTGCGCGCGGAATTGCATTTGCTGCTGGGCGAGGCGACCGACGCCGAGCCGATCTACGCAGCCCTCTACGAAAGCAAGTCCATCGGCTGGGCGCGCCTGGGCCAGGCCAAGACGCAATTCCTGCTGGGCGAGTACGCAGCGGCGCAGGGCACGCTGGAAGGGCTGCTGGAAAACAACAAGCGTTTTCTCGACGCGTATGACTGGCTGGCGCGCACGCACCAGGCGCAAGGCAAGCCGGAACTGGCGCAAGCGGCCTTGAGCGAAGCGGTGGCCCTGTCGCCGCACGCCGTGCGCCGCTTGCGCCGCCTGGGCGAGGCGGCCCTGGCGGCCGACGATATCGAGATGGCGGAAAAATCCCTCAAATTGGTGGTCAGCAAGGCCAAGTATTCCGAGTTTCGCGACCCGGAAGACCATGTGCGCCTGGTGCAGACCCTGGTGCGCAAGGGAGATCCCTTGCAGGCGGGCGCCGTGATCCGCGACCTCGACAAGTCGATGGGCGGGCAAAAGAACGCGGAACTGTGCAGCGCCCTGTGCAGCGCCATGCTGCATGCGCATACGGGCAACGAGGAGCGCCTGCAGCAATCGCTGGACGCTGCCCTGGCCGCCAACCGCCACAGCGTGGGCGGCTCGAACATGCTGAAAACGGAACTGGCGCGCCATTGCCTGGCGCATGGGCGCGAAGACGGCGCCGCCGAGGTGATGCGTGAAGTCATGCGTAATGCGCCCGACAGCGCGGCCATGACGCGCGCCATGGCCGTGTTCGAACAAGCGGGGCGCGAGGAGCTGGCCAAGGCATTGGCGCGGCAAAGCCGCCAGGAAGTGGCCGACATGGTGGCGGCCGGCGCCGCCAGGGCGGGAGAGGGCGATTTCCGCGGCGCCGTCGATCTGATGGGCGAAGCCGTCACGCGTCTGCCCGACAATCCGCAAGTGGTCTTCAATGCGGCCGTGGCCGTGCTGAAATGCCTGGAGCACGAAGGCTGGGATGAGCGCATGGGGCAGCAGGCGCTGACATTTATCGCCGGCGTGCGCCGCCTGGACCCGCGCAACCCCAAATTGCCCGTACTGTCGGGCCTGCATCAGCAGTTGTTGCGTAAATACAAGCCCCTGGGTAACTCCTGGATGCATCCGCCTGACGCCCGGTAAAGGAGGAAAATGCGGGGTGAATGACGGGAAAATGCGGCTTGCGGGCAGGGGTGATAAAAAAATGCGAAAAAAAGTCGACTTTTTCGCGCCAACCCTTGCACATTCTCAAATCGGGAGCTTATAATCACGCCCCGAAGCAGCCAACTTCTTCTTTATACGCAAATGCAGCAGTCAGGCATCAGCAAATAAGGTTGACAGTTGTGAGTAGATGCTTCATACTCTGCGGTTCCCGCGGAGGGGTGGCCGAGTGGTTAAAGGCGACAGACTGTAAATCTGTTCTCTATGAGTACGCTGGTTCGAATCCAGCCCCCTCCACCAAGTTTTTGCAAGGAAAACTGGGTAGTAGCAAAAAGCAAGTGAAGATAAAGTGAACGATACCTCGCGGGTGTAGCTCAATGGTAGAGCAGAAGCCTTCCAAGCTTACGACGAGGGTTCGATTCCCTTCACCCGCTCCAGTTTCCGTTCAGATGCTTGATGCATCGCATGCAACAAATTACAGCCCTTGTAGCTCAGTGGTAGAGCACTCCCTTGGTAAGGGAGAGGCCACGTGTTCGATCCACGTCAAGGGCACCAGAATTCGCAGCAGGCAGCACAGAAGCAATTCAAACCAGACCGTCGGGCGTGTGCCTGAGCAATCTAATCAAATTATTAGGAGTTCAAAATGGCAAAAGGTAAATTCGAACGGACCAAGCCGCACGTCAACGTCGGCACCATCGGCCACGTCGACCACGGTAAAACCACGCTGACCGCTGCAATCGCAACGGTTCTGTCGAAG
>NZ_JBNYXT010000056.1:0-22727 GCF_051380795.1 Janthinobacterium leeuwenhoeki | reverse complement strand
GCTTCCTCCAGATCCGCAGTCGCCCGCGGCACCCTTGCCGTTCAGCTAACTCTTCCCCTTGTCGGGCGAGTAGAGGACTTGCACCTCCCAGTGAGTGCGCCCTGCCGGGCGCACCGCGAAAAAAAAGCGCCGTCACGATGACGGCGCTTCTGGCGTAGCCTGAAAAAGGATTATTCCCAGTTCAGCGCACCACCCGTTTGGTATTCCGTCACGCGCGTCTCGAAGAAGTTGCGTTCCTTCTTCATGTCGATCATTTCGCTCATCCACGGGAATGGATTTTCTTCCTGGGCGAACAGCGGCTCGATGCCGATCTGCTGCGCGCGGCGATTGGCGATGAAGCGCAAATAGCCCTTGAACATCGGCGCGTTCAGACCCAGCACGCCGCGCGGCATAGTGTCTTCCGCGTACGCGTATTCCAGCTCCACGGCCTGCATGAACAGCACTTTAATCTCTTCGCGGAATTCGGCCGTCCACAGCTGCGGATTTTCCATCTTGATCGTGTTGATCAAGTCGATGCCGAAGTTGCAATGCATCGATTCGTCGCGCAGGATGTACTGGTACTGTTCCGCCGCGCCCATCATCTTGTTCTGGCGGCCCAGCGCCAGGATCTGCGTGAAGCCGACGTAGAAGAACAAGCCTTCCATCAGGCAGGCAAACACGATCAGCGATTTCAACAGCTTCTGATCGTTTTCCACCGTGCCGGTGACGAACGCCGGGTCGGTCAGGGTGTTGATGAACGGGATCAGGAATTCATCCTTGTCGCGGATCGACTTGACTTCGTTGTAGGCGTTGAAAATCTCGCCTTCGTCCAGGCCCAGCGACTCGACGATGTACTGGTAAGCGTGCGTGTGGATCGCTTCCTCGAATGCCTGGCGCAGCAGGTACTGGCGGCACTCGGGCGCCGTGATGTGGCGGTAGGTGCCCAGCACGATGTTGTTGGCGGCCAGCGAGTCGGCCGTCACGAAGAAGCCCAGGTTGCGCTTGACCAGGCGGCGCTCGTCGTCCGTCAGGCCATTCGGGTTTTTCCACAGCTCGATATCGCGCTGCATGTTCACTTCCTGCGGCATCCAGTGGTTGGCGCAGCCGGCCAGGTATTTGTCCCACGCCCATTTGTACTTGAACGGTACCAGTTGGTTGACGTCCGTCTTGCCGTTGATGATGCGCTTGTCGTCGGCATTTACGCGGCGCGCCACTTGCTCGGCGTTCGCTTCGGACGGCTCGGCAGCAGCCGGCAGGTTCAATTCGGTATTTCCCAACGGCGCTTGCTGCGCCGGACGCGGCACAGCTGCCGACGTGGTTTCATCATCCCATGACAACGACATATTCTTCTTCCTTTCCATGCCGGCGAGCCGGCGATCCGCAACAGGCCCGTTGTATCGGACAATGCGGACATTAACAACATTGAATCAGCCCAGCAGCGCTGGGCTGACAACTTTAAATTTCTTAAAAACCGTCACGAGCAAGTCCGATATCGGGTCGAGTAGCGGAGCCGTACTTTAGTACGGTGAGCAACACAGAACCCGAGAGGGGGCTGCGCAGCAGGTTTTTACTGGCAGGCTTCGCATTCTTCGAAACCGTCATCACCCGGACGCAGATAGCAGGCTTCGCCATCGGCGTCGTCCGCTGCCGCTGCCACTACCGGCGCCACGGCTACAGCTGCTGCCGCCAGGACCGCCGCCTGGGCACTCTGTGCGCTGGCCGACATGCCGCCATCGACTGCCACGGCGTTCAGGGCGCCCGTCTTGGAGGTCGATTTCTCCATGTGGGTAGCGGCGATGGTACGCAGGTAGTAAGTGGTTTTCAAGCCGCGCAACCATGCCAGCTTGTAGGTTTCGTCCAGTTTCTTGCCCGAAGCGCCAGCCATGTAGATGTTCAGCGACTGGGCCTGGTCGATCCACTTCTGGCGACGCGAAGCCGCTTCCACCAGCCAGCTTGGCGACACTTCAAAGGCGGTGGCGTAGATATCGCGCAAGTCTTGCGGGATGCGGTCGATCTTCACCAGGGAGCCGTCAAAGTACTTCAGGTCGGAGATCATGACTTCATCCCACAGGTCGCGCGCCTTCAGGTCGCGCACCAGGTAGCCGTTGATCTCGGTGAATTCGCCCGACAGGTTCGATTTCACGTACAGGTTCTGGAACGTCGGCTCGATACAGGCCGATACGCCGATGATGTTCGAAATCGTCGCCGTCGGGGCGATTGCCACGCAGTTCGAGTTGCGCATGCCGAACTTGGCGATGCGTTCGCGCACCGGGGTCCAGTCCATGGCCGACGAAGAATCGACTTCCAGGTAGCCGCCACGCTCTTCGGCCAGCAGTTTCACCGAGTCTTGCGGCAGGATGCCACGGTCCCACAGCGAACCGGCATACGATTCATAGCGGCCGCGCTCTTCGGCCAGTTCCGTCGACGCCAGGTAGGCGTAGTAGCACACGGCTTCCATCGAGGTATCGGCAAACGACACGGCGGCGTCCGAGGCGAACGGGATGCGCATCATGTGCAGGCAATCCTGGAAGCCCATCACGCCCATGCCGACCGGACGGTGGCGCATGTTCGAATTGCGCGCCTTGTCGACGGCGTAGTAATTGATATCGATGACGTTGTCGAGCATGCGCATGGCGGTGCGGATGGTCTTGGCCAGCTTGACGTGATCGAGCTTGCCTTCCTTCATGTGCGCCGGCATGTTCACGGAACCGAGGTTGCAGACGGCGATTTCGTCAGGGCCCGTGTTCAGCGTGATTTCCGTGCACAGGTTCGAGCTGTGGACGACGCCGACGTGCGACTGCGGGCTGCGGATGTTGCAAGGATCCTTGAACGTGATCCATGGGTGGCCCGTTTCAAACAGCATCGACAGCATCTTGCGCCACAGATCCAGCGCAGCGATCTTTTTGTACGAGCGGATTTCGCCGGCGGCTGCCTTGGCTTCGTAGCCCAGGTAAGCCTTTTCAAAGGCTTTGCCGACCAAGTCGTGCAAGTCTGGCGTTTCGGATGGCGAGAACAGGGTCCACTCGCCTTTTTCCATGACGCGCTTCATGAACATGTCGGGAATCCAGTTCGCCGTGTTCATGTCGTGCGTGCGGCGGCGGTCATCGCCCGTGTTCTTGCGCAGGTCGAGGAATTCCTCGATGTCCATGTGCCAGGTTTCCAGGTAGGCGCAGACGGCGCCCTTGCGCTTGCCGCCCTGGTTGACTGCCACGGCCGTGTCGTTGACCACTTTCAGGAACGGCACCACGCCTTGCGACTTGCCATTGGTGCCCTTGATGTGGGCGCCCAGGGCACGCACTGGCGTCCAGTCGTTGCCCAGGCCACCGGCGTATTTGGCCAGCAGCGCGTTGTCCTTGATGGCGTCGTAAATGCCTTCCAGATCATCCGACACGGTGCTCAGGTAGCACGACGACAGTTGCGAGCGCAGGGTGCCCGAGTTGAACAGGGTCGGGGTCGAGCTCATGAAGTCGAACGAGGACAGAAGATTGTAGAACTCGATAGCGCGCGCTTCGCGGTCCGCTTCGTTCAGCGACAGGCCCATGGCCACGCGCATGTAGAACGCTTGCGGCATTTCGATGCGCACGTCATGGATGTGCAGGAAGTAGCGGTCATACAGGGTTTGCAGGCCGATGTAGCCGAATTGCAAGTCGCGGTCGGCCACGATGGCTTTTGCCAGGCGTTCCAGGTCGAAGCTGGCGAGTACCGGGTTCAGCAGGTCGTTGGCGATGCCCTTGGCGATGTACTGCGGGAAATACGTCAGGTATTCAGCGGCAGCGGCCGCTTGCGGCACTTCCTTGCCGAACACTTCCTTGCGCACCGTGTGCAGCAGGATGCGGGCCGTGACCTGGCTGTAAGCCGGGTCTTTTTCCATCAGCGCGCGCGCCGCCAGGATGGCCGACTTGTGCAGCTCTTCGACGGGCACGCCGTCGTACAGGTTCTTCACCGTTTCAGCCAGGATGGCGTCGGCATCGACGTGCTTTTCCAGGCCGGCGCAGGCGGCGTTGATCAGGTCGCGCACTTCCTGCATGTCCAGCAGACGGCGCACGCCGTTGTCGGTGACATTTAATTGTGGTGCGGAAACTTGTGCGGAAGCGCCCAGCGCTTCCTTCTGCAGGCGGCGCTCTTCCATGTGCTTGGCGCGGTACAGCACGTAGGCACGCGCCACGTCGTGCTCGCCCGAACGCATCAGCGACAGTTCCACCTGGTCTTGCACGTCTTCGATATGGAAGGTGCCGCCGCCCGGATGGCGGCGCACCAGCGCGGCGACGACGCCGTCGGTCAGTTGTTCCACCAGTTCGCGGATGCGGGCCGAGGCTGCGCCCTGGCCGCCGTTAACGGCCAAAAACGCCTTGGTCATGGCGATGGCGATCTTCGAAGGCTCAAATGCCACCACCGCGCCGTTGCGGCGGATGATGCGATAATCGCCCAATGCCGCGCCCGTGCTCGCCACGCTGTTGGCCGCGCCTGGCGCTGGCGATACTGGCGTTGGATGGATGGAAATATCTTGTGGTGATTGCATTGAAGCTCCCGTTGTCAGCTAAAGTCAGCCTGCAGTTTTGCTGCCGCGTGTGTTGTTGAATAGAACGCCCGATGGTCAGGGTTTCTTCAGGTATTTGTTGCTAAATAGTAAATAATTCACAGCCAAAAATCATGCGAGCAAGCTGTATTGCCCGGCTGGCTCGAAACACGATCAAGGGTGATAAACCGCCAGTTCCCGTTGCCATATCAACAAACAGGGTAGCTTTGGTAATAATTCTGAAAACGTCTGTGATGGCACTACATATAGTCTTTAAATCCAGGTTGTGTACTAATTGTAGTGCCCATCGGAGGGCGATGCAATAGTTTTCCGGCATCCGCCAGCGTAATTTTTTGTATTTCCATATGCGATTTCGGTTGACTTTTCAGGGCGTGGATGGAAAGCCCAATCCGCGCGAAGTGAGCGCTAACGCAGGCTGCCCGCGCAGAGTTTCCAGCCAGCATTCTTGGTAAAAATGCCAGTCAAAAAACGGCCCCGGATCCGTCTTCCTTCCCGGCGCGATATGCTCGTGACCGCACACCTTGGACAGCCCGTAGCGCGCCACCAGCGCCGCCGTCAGCGCCGCCAGGACGTGGTATTGCCGCCGCTGGAAAGGCACATCGTCCGCGCCTTCCATTTCGATACCGATGGAATAGCCATTGCACTGCGGGCGTCCTTCGAAGGTGGATGCGCCAGCATGCCAGGCGCGTTGATCAGCAGAAACATATTGCAACAACGCACCATCGCGCCGTACAAAAAAGTGCGCCGATACCTGCAAGCCACGCAAGTCGGCGAAAGAAGGATCGGCATTATAATCTACCCGGCCCGTAAACAAGTCCGACACATGCGGTCCGCCAAAGTGGCCGCCCGGCAAGCTGATGTTATGGATCACTAGCAAGTCGACTTGCGCGCCGTCCGGGCGCGCATCGTGGTATTGGGAGTCATAGCGCAGCGCGCCATCGCACCAGCCGTCTTCATCTATCGTCCATGCGCTCATCAAGTAAAGCTTCCTGTATCGTCAATTTCTGCATGCGGTAACGCAACTGGCGCACGCTCAGGCCCAGCTGGCGCGCCGCCCGCGCGCGGTGGTAGCGCGCTTGCACCAGCGCCAGCATGATCATGTCGCGCTCGGCCTGGCGCAAATACATGTCCAGCGGCAAGACCGGGGCCACGCCATACGCCGCCATGCCGGGCAGGCACAGTTGCCGCTCCGGCAAGTCCGGCAGTGCCGGCGCCGCCCGCAACGGCATGCTGCCGGACGTGGAGGGCAAGGCCAGGCCATCGAGCGCGATCACGCCGCCGTCGGCAAAGGCCAGCGCCCGCTCCAGCACGTTTTCCAGTTCGCGCACATTGCCGGGAAACGCATACGCGGCCAGGGCCGCCAGCACGGGCGGCGCCAGGCTCACGGCCCGGCGCGGCGACAGGCGGGCGAGGATCACCTCACATAATACCTGCAGATCGCCGCGCCGCTCGCGCAGCGGCGGCAGCGCCAGTTCGATCACATTCAGCCGGTAAAACAGGTCCTGGCGAAACGTGCCGGCCGCCAAGCCGCGCGCCAGGCCATGCTGGCTGGCGCACAGGATGCGCACGTCGACGGCCTCGTCGGTACTGCCGCCCAGCTTGCGCACGCGGCGCTCCTGCAGCACGCGCAATAGTTTCACCTGCATGGCCAGCGGCAGATCATCGACTTCGTCGAGCAGCAAACTGCCACCGTGGGCCGCCTGGAACAAGCCCTGGCGTTCGTGCAGTGCGCCCGTATAGGCGCCCGGGCGGCAACCGAAGAATTCCGCTTCCATCAGCGCTTCGGGAATGGCGCCGCAGTTGACGGCGATAAACGGAAAGCTGGCGCGCGCACCCTGTGCATGGATGGCGCGCGCCGCCAGTTCCTTGCCCGTGCCCGATTCGCCGCGGATGGCCACCGGCGCGCCACAACGGGCGATGCGGCCGATCTGCGCGCGCAGCGCCTGCATGGGCAGCGAATTGCCGCTCAGTTGCGGCGCCGGCGGCATGCCGGCGGCAGTGACGGTATCCGGGCCGGAGCTGGGACGGGACATGGGGACGCGCGCCTTTCTGCAATGGCGGCGACGAACCGCCTGCTGCAGATGCTACGCCGGATGGATGCCGGAGGTCGTTACGATACGGATGAGCAACGCGGCGCGAGAGCGCCCTTACAGGGTGGCGTGCGCGTGGCTGCAGTAGTCGTGGCCCTTGGCCTGCACGTTTTCCGAGGCCGGGTAGTACACGCCGCAGTGGGCGCAGCACAGCATCAGTTCGGCATCCGGCAATTCCTGCGGCCGGCCAGGCGGCGCATACGGGTTCGGCTGCTGTTGCTGCTGCGCGCGGGCCCGTTGCTGCATGCCACGGATCTTGCTGCGGATAGCAAACAGCACCAGGAACACCAGCGCCAGCCAGAATAAAACACGTGTCATGTGTATCCTCGGTGTAAAACCACTTCCAGTACAAAACGGCTACCGACATAGGCCAGCAGCAAGGTGGCGAAACCGGCCAGGGTAAAACTCAGGGCCGTCTTGCCGCGCCAGCCGCGAAAGCGGCGCCCTGCCAGCAGGGCGGCAAACAACAGCCACGACAGCATGGTAAACACGGATTTGTGATCCCAGTTGAGCGCCTTGCCAAATAGTTGTTCGGAAAACACGATGCCCGACAGCACGGTCAGGCTCAGCAGGATAAAGCCCAGGCCGATCATGCGGAACAGCAGCTTTTCCATCGTCAGCAGGGCTGGCAACTGGTCCAGCGCCGTGCCAATGAAGCCGCCGCTTTCGCTGCGCGTATGCAAACGCGATTCCTGCAACGCCATCAGCACGGCGTGAAAGGCGGCAATCGTCAAGGTGCTGTAGGCGAGCACGGCCACGGCAATATGCCAGCCGAAGACGGCCGACTTGCCTTCCATGCTGACCTGGCTGCCAGGAAAGGCCCAGGCCAGGCCGATGGCGAGAACGGCGCTGGGCATGACCATGCGGCGCAGTCCGTCCAGGCTGAAATTGCGGTTCTCTATCCAGTAGGCGCCCACCGAGACCCACAGCGCGGCCGACAGCATGGCGGAAAAACCGAAGCGCAAGGTACCCGGCGCCATCAGGTCGAACCACAGGGTGGCGGCGTGCGCCAGCCAGGCGACGCCGGTCAGGCCGGCAATGAGCCGGGCACGGGACGAGGGAAGCACCGCGCACGCCGCGTACAACAGCGCGGCGATGAAAAAGAAATAGATCTGCATAGTTTAAGTTTACACCATAGCCGGCAAGCGCGATTCAGGCGACAGCCCGGTGACAGGCACGACGCCGCCATCCAATGCCGCAAGCCTGCCATGATATCGCGCCTGAGGCGCAACGGGGTGGCGCACCCTCAAGATTTCGGCAATCTTTCACGCTATCTGTATATATTAGTATGCCGCAAAAAAATGATGGCCCGCTTCAAGCGGGCCATCGGGCATTGTCAATATCCGGTTTACTTCACATTCAGGCTCTTTTTCGCCTGCTCCAGCAAGTCCGTCTTGACCCAGTCCCTGGCCACGGGCGGTTTCGTCATGCGGCCCACGCCCGTCTTCACCATCACGTCGGTGGTGATCTGGATATGCTCGGGCGAGATATCGTACGAGTACGGCGAATTGCTGATCGCGTCGTCGAAGTCATCCTTCGTGATCTGGCCGCGGAACACGACTTCGCGTACATACTTTTCCGCCGTCGCCTTGTTGTCGATAAAGGTCTTGGTGGCTTCGACGAAGCAGCGCATGAATTTTTCCGCCACGGGACGGCGTTCCTTGTAAAACTTTTCCGTCATCACCATGGTCCGCACGGGCTCGCCGATCGGCGTGTCGTACGGCTTGATGACTTCGGTGCCGAAACCCTTGTTAATGGCCTGCGACGATTGCGGCTCGGACTGCATCATGGCATCGATATTCTTGCCCATCAGCGCCTGGTTCAAGTCGGCGTAGGCGAGGAACACCAGTTGCACATCCTTGCCCTTGGTTTCGGAAAACGTCAGGCCCGCCTGCGACAACTCGGCCAGCAGCAACACTTCCTGGATGCCGCCGCGCGTCACGCCCACGCGCTTGCCTTTGAGTTCCTTGACGCTGGCGATCTTTTGCCCGGCGCCCGCCACCAGGCGCGCGCCGCCCTTGGCAAAGCCGGCCACCACGTAGATCGGTGCGCCGCCGGCGCGGCCGGAAATGGCCGCTTCGGATGCCGTCGCCCCCACATCCAGCTCGCCCGCGATAATCGCCTGCATCACGTCGAGGCCCTTGGCGAAGATATGCTCTTCGACCTTGATGCCGCACTTGGGCGCGATTTCCTTGATGTACGACACGGCGCCGTAATGGGCGAATTTCAAGTTGCCCAGGCGCACGACTTCCTGCGCCTGGGCCTGCACGGCGCCCATGCCGAAGGCCAGCATGAGGGCGGCGGCGATACTGGTCTTCAAGATTGATTTTTGCTGCATCGGGTTCTCCTGTGGTGATTGGTATGTGCCCGCAAGGGCACGCGAAACACTGCTTTTTTATTATGAGGAGATAGTACCGTGTGTTGAGCCAGGAGCAATCTTTTTTATTTCACCATGACTCCAGCACCGACATTCGCTGGACTACGCCACCGCCAGACACTGCAGGTTTATCAATGCATTAAGCGAGTGCAACATATGCCCACTGTCAAAACGGAAACAAGTTCTGCACGATGAAGTCCACGAACACCCTGAGCTTTGGCGAGAGATGTTTGCTGGAGGGCCACAATATGCGGAATGTGGTGCAGTCCTGGTTGTATTCGTCCAACACAGTGACTAGCCGGCCTTCGTCCAGCTGACGACGCACGGCGATGTCAGGCACACAGGCAATACCGAGACCTTGTTCGGCAAAGCAGATCTGTGGGTCCAGCGAATTCGTGACCATGCTGCCCGGCAGATCCATGGAAAGGGGCTGACTGTTCCTGCTCAACGGCCATGCGTCGATTTTACCCGTCGTGGGATAGCGGTACAGCAGGCAGGCGTGGTTGGCCAGGTCTTCAGGTTGCTGCGGAAGTCCGGCCCGCTGGAAATAGCTGGGAGCGCCGACGATGACCCTTCGATAAGCGCCGAGCGTGCGTGCCATCAATCGGGAATCGCCGGGTTCTCCGGTACGGATCACGGCATCGAAGCCTTCCTCGATCACTTCCACCAAGCGATCCGAGCAGTCAATGTCCAGCGCGACAGCGGGATAGCACCGCTGGAAGGCCGCCAGCTTGGGCATGAACAAGGTGCCGACCGATGGCAGACTGATGCGCAGCTTGCCATGCGGGGCGCTTTGCGTTTGCAAGAGTTCGGCTTCGGCCAACTCCACTTCGCAAAGGATACGGCGGCAGCGCTCCAGGAACAACGCCCCTTCCGATGTCAGGCTGATGGTGCGCGTAGAGCGGTGGAACAGACGAACCCCCAGGCGTTCCTCCAGCCGCGCGATGGCCTTGCTGACGGCGGATGCAGAGATGCCCAGCTGCTGCCCGGCCGCAGTGAAGCTGCGGGCCTCCCCGGCACGTACGAAGAGGTCAAGAGAACCAAGATTTTCCATTTATGCTCATCAATTAATGACGGCCATGTCACATATATTGTTCACTGTAGCCTATTTTTCTTTTGTTGGTAACTAGGCAGCATACGTGCTGATACTCCATAAAGAACCAGAACGACTTCAATTTGAGGAACCTAGTTTATGAATCAGACAACAGCATCTGCTCTGCACAAGAGCGCCGAGCGATTGCCCTTGGGCGGACTGCTTGCCCTGGCAATGGCAGCCTTTGTCACGCTGCTGACCGAGATCATGCCGGCCGGATTGCTTTCTTCCATTGCGCAAGGCTTGAGCGTCTCTGAAAGCCTGGCAGGTCAGTTCATTACCGCCTACGCTGTCGGTGCGCTGGTCGCAGCTATTCCGGTCACCACGCTGACGCAAGGCATGCGGCGGCGTCCGTTGCTATTGACGGCGATCTTCGGCTTTGCGCTTGTCAATCTCGTCACCGCCCTTTCCGATAGCTATGGCGTCTCTCTGGTGGCGCGCTTTTTCGCCGGTGTCTTCGGCGGAATCGTCTGGACGCTCCTGGCTGGATATGCGGTGCGCATGTCGCCGTCTCATCTCGGCGGACGGGCGATTGCGATATCCGGTGCCGGCGCGACCATCGCTTTGGTGCTCGGTGTGCCGCTTGGAGCGCTGCTTGGCCGAGCCATCGGCTGGCAAGGCGCATTTGGCCTGATGAGTGCCCTGGCACTCTTGCTCATGGTGTGGATCATTGCCATCGTCCCCGACTTCCCTGGCCAGGGCAAGGCACAGCGCCAAGCTCTTTCCAGTATATTTTTCAAGACCGGTATTCGCGCCGTCCTGTTCGTTGTCTTCACCTTCGTTGTTGCCCACAACATTCTCTACATCTATATCGAGCCATTGCTCGCGCCATCGGGCTTGTCGGCGAACGTGGAGACCGTCCTGTTCGTCTTCGGACTGGGTTCGATCATCGGCCTATGGTTCGTCGGTGCAATGGTCGATCGTCGGCTGCAATTTCTTGCCGTGGCAAGCGTCATGGTCTTCGCCGCTGCATCCGTGCTGCTGGGTCTTTGGGGCGACCTTTCGCAGGTGGTCTACCCTTCTGTGGCGGCATGGGGCCTGGCTGTCGGCGGCTTTGCCACGATCACTCAAACGGCATTGTCCCGGTTTGCCGGCGAGTCGGTCGATGTGGCGCAATCGATGTACACGACGGGCTGGAACACCGCGGTGGCCAGCGGCGGCGTTGTCGGTGGAATTCTGCTTGACCGGTCAGACGTGGCGTCGTTCGCATGGACCGTTATCGGATTTCTCGTCGTCTCGTTGCTGGGTACAGTCTTCGCCATGAACAAAGCGCTGGCAAGCAGGAATTGCAGCGGTGGTTGATACGTGTGGCCGCGCAGCTCACCCTTGACACAGGCGCAATGCCTGGCCGCGATGGCAGGCACTGCGCCGGCGTTTTTACCACACCTGGCTTACTGGCCAGCCAGGGCGACGACGGGATCGAGTCCTGACGCCTTGCGCGCTGGCATGAAGCCAAACACCAGCCCCGTCACCACGGCGCAGGCAAATGCGCCGGCGATGGCGCTCAGCGAAAAAATCACCGGCACGTCCCATACCAGCAGCAAGCCGGCGACCGTCACGCCGACCACGATGCCGGCCACGCCGCCCACCACCGACACCAGCACGGCTTCGGTGAGGAATTGGCGCAGGATGTCGCGCCGGCGCGCGCCCGTCGCCATGCGGATGCCGATTTCGCGCGTGCGCTCGCGCACCGTCATCAGCATCACGTTCATGACGCCGATGCCGCCCACCACCAGGGAGACGGCCGCGATCAGGCTGAGCATCATGGTCATATTGTCCTGCGTCTTGGCTTCGGCAGCGATCGACGCGGCCGCGTTGCTGATGCCATAGTCGCGGATGCGGTGGCGCTCGAACATGGTGGCGTCGACCGCCGCCTCCACCTCGGTCACGCGCTTGACGTCGGCCACCGCCATCACCGTGTACGTCGGCTCGCGCTGGCCGAAGACGCGGATGCCGGCCGTGGAAAAAGGCAGCAGCAGCACGTCGTCTTCATCCTTCTCACCCGCCAGCGCACCCTTCGCGCTCATCACGCCGATCACCTGGAACGGCACATTGCCGATCAGGATGCTCTGCCCCACGGGGTTGGCCACGTCGGGCATCAGCTTTTCGGCCAGGTGCGCGCCCAGCACGGCCACGGTGGCCATCTCGCGCTCGTCTTCCTCGGTAAAGAAGCCGCCCTTGGCCACCGGCCAGGTCTGGATCTGCGGCAGGGCCGGCCCCGTGCCGCGCACATAGGTCTGCACGTCGAGGTTGCCGTGGCGTATCACCTTGTTGCCCGTGACATTCGGCAGCACGTGGGTGATGCCCGGCACGTCTTTCAGCGCATCGAGGTCGGCCAGGGTGATGCTGCGCCCCGGGATGCGCGAACTTTCACCGCGCGACGCCATGTACAGCAGATTCGAGCCAAACGCGCCTAGCTGCGCCATCACCTGCTGGCGCGTGCCCAGGCCGATGGCCAGCATGACGATCACGGAAGCGACGCCGATGACGATGCCCAGCAGCGTCAAGCCCGTGCGGAAGCGGTTGATCCACAGCACGCGCCAGGCCGCGCGCGCCGCGTCGAGCAATTCCGTGCCCAGCGAAGCACCTGTATCGTGGGCGGCGCGCGACATGTCCAGCGGCGGCAGGGCCGTCGACGTGGCGGGGATGGCGATGGCGCCCGAGTCTGCGATGATTTCGCCATCGCTGATCTCGATCACGCGGCGCGCCTGGGCCGCCACCTTGCGATCATGCGTAATGAGGATGATGGTGTGGCCCGCATCGGCCAGTTCGCCCAGCAGGGCCATGACTTCGGCGCCGCTGCTGCTATCTAACGCCCCCGTCGGTTCATCGGCGAGGATGATGCGCCCGCCATTCATCAGCGCGCGCGCGATCGACACGCGCTGCTGCTGCCCGCCCGACAACTGGTTTGGCCGGTGGTCGAGCCGCTCGCCCAGGCCCAGGCGCTTGAGCAGCGCTTCCGAGCGGGCGTGGCGGGCGGCGGCAGGCATGCCCGCGTACAGGGCCGGCACTTCCACGTTTTCGCGCGCCGACTCGGTGGCGATCAGGTGGTAACCCTGGAAGACGAAGCCGAACGCTTCGCGTCGCAACCATGCCAGTTCATCGGGATTCAGGCTGGCCACGTCCTGGCCGGCGAAGCGGTAGGTGCCGTCGCTGGGCCGGTCAAGGCAGCCGAGCAGATGCATCAGCGTCGATTTGCCGGAACCGGACGCCCCCACGATGGCGACGAATTCGCCTGCGCCAATCGACAAGGTCAGGCCGCGCAGCACTTCCACGGCCGGCGCGCCGTCATGGCCGCCGTAGCGCTTGCGGATACCGTGCAGTTCAATCAGCGGCTGGTCCTGCTGCCCGGCTTGCCCCAGCGACGCGGCCTCGCTCATGGCACTCATAACTGGAACCTGCTGGCGCCGCTGCCGGCCGGCTGCTCGCCCGTGACCAGCAATTCGCCTTCGCGCAAGCCTTGCAGCACTTCCGCGCTGAGGCGGTTGCGCACGCCGACGGTGACGGCGCGCGTATCGATATTGCCGTCCGCATCCATCACGCGGGCCGTGAACTGCCCCGGCTTGGCGCCTTCCCCGGTCGATGGTTTCAACGCAGGCAACGGTACGGCCAGCACATTGTTTGCCGCAGCCGTGACAAACACCACTTGCGCCGTCATCTGCGGCATCAGTTCCCCATCGGCGTTATCCACGTCGAACAGCACGGTATACAAAATCACCTTGCTGGTCGATGGCGCCAGGGCCGTGCCGGCGGCGGAACCACCGGGCACCGGCGGCGCCGGCAGCACTTGACGCACCTTGCCGCTCCAGCGCCGCTGGTCGCCGCCCAGGGTGGTGAAGTACACGGGCATGTCCGGGCGCACGCGGCGCACGTCCGCTTCCGACACTTCCGTCCACACCGTCATGGCCGACAGATCGGCGATGCGCAGGATGTTCGGCGTCTGGTACGTGGCGTTCAGGGTTTGCCCTTCCTTCGCGTCCAGGCCCACCACCTTGCCGGCCATGGGCGCGTAGATGCGTGTATAGCCCAGGCGCGCCTCGTCCGCCTTCAGGCTGGCCTGGGTCTGGGCGATCTGCGCCTTCAGGTGGTCGATCTTGGCGCCGGCCGAGGCCAGGGTGGCTTCGGCCGTCTCCAGGTCGGCCAACGGCGTCGAGTCGAACTTGGCCATCTGCTTCTGGCGCACGTGCTGCTGGCCCGCCAGGCGGTGCTGCGCCTGCTGGTCAGCCAGTTGCGCGCGCAGGCCCGCCAGGGCGGCGCGGCCCGCGTCGACCGTGGCTTGCTGCACGCTGGGGTCGATCTCGGCCAGCAACTGGCCTTTTTCCACGGCGCTGCCCGGCTGCACGTGCAGGCGCGTGATCTGGCCCGACACTTGCGCGCCCACGTCGACATAGGTTTGCGGCTGCAGGGTGCCGATGGCCGTGACGCTGGCCTCGATATTGCCGCGTTTGACGGGCGCCGTGTCAAATACGGTGGCCGGGCCGCGCGTGGCCCACAGTGCGCCGGCGCCAAACAGCACCAGCAAGACCACGCCGCCCAAGATACGGGCGCGCCGGGAAGGCAGGCGGGCCGCCATCAGGCAGCCACTTTCAATACATTCAAAACATCAATCGGTGTCGCCAGGCGTGAAAAATACATCGGTCTATCCTTGAAAATAGCGGTGAACATCACCGCAGGAACGTCACAAGACCTGCCAGCGCGGCGACGGCTGCCAGCAGGGAACTACGCAACAGCAAGCGGGGTGCATACGGCAGCAGCAGGGCCACCAGCAGCGCTCCCGCGCCAATGAATCCCAGCCAGGCGACCACGCCGACGGTGGCGCTCCAGCCAGCCACGCAAGGCCAGATGGCAAGCGCCAGCAGGATGGCGCCCGTCAGTTGCAGCGCGCGCCGCACATTCGGCGCCGCGTCCCTGCCCCAGACCTGGCCATGATGGCGATCCATCGCCAGGGAGAGGCTGGCCATGCCCGCATACGACAGGCCCAGCGCACACAGGATGCTGCTAATCATGACTGTCCTTCCACATTGACTTGCAGGCTGGCCGTGGGCGCAGCGCTTTCCCTGGCCACGGCCTTCCTGGCCGGTTTTTCCTTGCGCTTGTGGACTTTCCACGCGCCCCAGGCGGCCAGCAGGCCGAAGGCCATGCTGCCAAGTTCCACGCCGGCGCTTTCCCAGTCACCGCGCGCGACCTGCACCACCAGGTTATCGCCCGTACTCAGTACATTCAGGACGGGCAGCAGCAGGCACAGGGCGGCCAGCAGCCACAGTTGCTCGATCCACGCGCGCTTTTCCGCGCGCAGACAGGCATGCACCAGCATCAGGAACCAGACGCCGAAGAAGGCCCGCACTTCCCAGCCGGCGCGGTGTTCAAGGCCGACGGGGATCAAACGGTTGGCCCACAGGAAACCCACGCAGGCGATGGCCAGGCCGGCAATCGCCGCCACGTTCAGGCATTCGATGACGCGGTACACGCGCTGCGTGCAGGCGCCGAACTCGCCGCCGGACTTCTGGCGCCGCTTGACCAGGAACAGAATGGCGCCCGTGCCCATCATGGCCGTGCCGGCCAGGCCGCAGAAGAAGTACAGCCAACGCATCGGCGTGCCGCCAAAGCCGACCATGTGCAAGCTCGACATGACGGAGCGCGTCAGGCCCGCGCCGCCCGTGTCCGACTCGCCCGGCCGGCGCACGGCGACCTGCTCGCCCGTGGCCAGCGCATAGCAGGCCCTGCCCGTATTGGCGCTGATCCGCTGCTGCAAATCCGCCTCCTCGTTCCAGCCATACATGCACACGCGCATGGAGGCGTCATTCGGATTGTCCAGCACCACGGCGCGGATTTCCTGGCCGATGGCCTGTTCGGCGCGCAGCGCGAACGATTCCAGCGCGGGAATGGCCAGCGGCTGCCCCGACCGCGCAGGCTTGCCCGCATCGTTCCAGTCGGCCAGGAAGGCCCGCTTGGGATTGTCCATGCCGTATTGCGCCACCACGGGGGCCGGCACATAGTCATCGCTGAAGAAAGCCAGGCCCGTGTAGGCAATCATGAACTGGAACGGTAGAGTGAGCACGGCCACCGCGTTGTGCGCGTCGAGCCACGAACGCTGGCCCTTGGCCGGGCGGAAGGTAAAGAAATCCTTGAAGATGCGCTTGTGCGTGATGACGCCGCTCACCAGCGCCACCAGCATGATCATGGTGGTGATGGCCACGATCCACACGCCGATGCGTCCCGCGTGCAGCTCGTAGTGGAAATCGACGAAATGGTGACCGCCGATGGTTTCGCGTTCCCTTGCCTCGTCCGCATGTTTGACGATGGCGCCCGTCAGCGGATCGAGGTCCGCCGAGCCATAGCCGCCGCTGGGCTGGAACCAGTAGGCGGACAGGCCGTGGCCGGGACGTTGCACGGGCCAGATTTCCCACATGTCCGCCTTCGGATGCTCCTTCGCCATGAAATCGAGCGCCAGCTCCAGGCGGTGCGCGCGGTCCGTGACCTTGGGCAGCGGCGGATCGTTCGCGTGCGCCGCCTCTTCCAGGGCGTGTTCGGGCGTCATCCAGTGGCCGATCGGGTCGTCGAAGACGGCCAGGGTGCCGGTCAGGAAAATGGCGAACAACAGCCAGGAAATCCACAGGCCGCTCCATGTATGCAGCCAGGCCATGGCCTGGCGCAAGCCGCCCTGCTGTGGCGTCTTGACCACTTTATCTACCTTGACGGCGTTCATGCGGCACCTCGCGACAGCAGCATGCCCATGCCGCCGCAGACGATGGCCGGCAGCAGCATGCCCAGCCAGGCGCGGCGCAGGTCTTGCACGGCAAAGACCCAGATCACGGCGCAGGTGTAGACGACGAAGGCGCTCAGGGTGGCCGTCAGCACGGCTTCGGCGCGCGACAGCGGCAGCACGGCCGACAGCAGCACGGCCACGCCGGACGTCAGCGCATAGCCGCCAAAAATGGCGGCCAGCACGCGCGAGAACAACATCATGTTGGCCGATTTCATCATCGCGGCGCTCCCCGTGGCATACGCCGGCGCACACCGTCGCGGGCCAGATTCAACTGCACATCCATAAGCCATGCATCCTTCATCAAGATAGGTCATTCAAAAGTGATTATTTACAGTGTGTAGTTCAAGGTCAGCATCAGGTTGCGCGGCGTGCCCGCCAGATTGCCGAAGACATCGGAGTAAATGCTCTGGTAATAGTGCTTGTCGAGCGCATTGTTGACGTTCAGGCGCAGCTCGGCGCGGCTGTCGATCTGCCACGCCGCGTTCAAGCCCAGGATCGCGTAGCGGCCCTGGCGCAGGTGATAAGTGCCGTCGTTTGATTCGGTCGCGCCCTGCCCATACACCGAGGCGCCGACGCGCCAGCCCTGCGCGGCGCCGGACAGGCGGTAGCTGGTGGCCAGCTTGAGCTGCTGGCGCGGATAGCGGCTGTTGAAATCCTTGCCGATATTGGCCGGATCGCTGTCGCGCGTAAATTGCGCCTTTACATAAGTAAAACCGGCCGACAGCTGCCAGTCGGGCGTCAGCGCGCCCGCCACATCCAGCTCCACGCCTTCGCTGCGCACTTCGCCCGACGCGCGCTGGCAATAGCCCCAGGTGCTGCCGGGGCAGGGATTCGGGCCGGCCAGGTCGTCCACGCCCCGGTTTTGCTGGCGGATCTGGAACACGGCAGCGCTGGCATTGAGGGCGCCGCCGAAGTATTCGCCCTTCACGCCCGCTTCATAGTTGCTGCCGCTGATCGGCTTCAAGGGCCGCGCATAGGCGTCGGTGGACGCTTGCGGCTGAAAGATTTCGGTCCAGCTGGCATACACGGAATGCTGCTTGTCGAGGTCATACACGACACCGGCGTAGGGCGTGAATTCGCGCGCCACCGAGTAGCCCGCATCGTCCTTGTACCAGCTCACGCGCCCGCCCAGCACCAGCGACAGCGGGTCGGTCAGGCGCATGCGCGTACCCGCATACACGCCGCTTTGTTCGGTGACGCTGGCCGTGCCCCACTGCGCGTAGTTGATGACGGGACGCGCCACGCTGCCCGCATCCCAGTGGTAGGGGTCGAGCACCGGCGCGGCCGCGCCCCAGCTGTATGGGGCCCAGCCGCCATAACTGTTTTTCGACGAACGGCGGTGGCTGGCGCCGACGCTCAGCTCGTGCTCGCGGCCGAAGAGGCTGTAGCTGCCGCTGGCATAGGCGTCGTAGCTGGTGTTGGCCAGTTCGGCGCGGTAGCTTTGCGAATTGAAGCGCAGGGTGTCGCCGCGGCGGTTGATGCCGGAAAACGTCGTGTCGATCTCGGGTGTCTTGCGCGTGGCCGCCAGCTTGGCCTTCCAGCCGTTGCCAAAACGGTGCTCCAGTTCGGCGAAGATGGTTTTATCCGTCTGGCGCCAGTCATCGAAGTCGGTGCCCAGGTAGGTCGAACGGGGCAAGTTCAAAAAGCGGCCATCGGCGGCCGTCACCACGCCCGTGGTGACGCCGTCGTTATCCGTCTTGCGGTAGTGGGCGCCCACGGTCAATGTCGTGTCGGGGCGCAAATCAGCTTCGATGATGCCGTACAGCTGGTGATTGCGGCCATGCAGCACGTCAACATAGTCCTTCTTGTCCTGCAGCGTCACGACGATGCGCCCGCGCAGGGTCTTCGCTGCGTTGAGGGCGTTGGCCGCATCGGCTTCCAGGCGGTAGTTGCTCCAGCTGCCGACGCTGGCCGAGAACGACGCTTGCGGCGTGGCCGTCGGGCGCTTGCGCACCATATTGATGGCCGCGCTGGGCGTGCCGCTGCCCGTCATCAAGCCCGTGGCGCCGCGCACCACTTCGATGCGGTCATAGATGGCCAGGTCGTCATTGTCGCCATTGAAGGTGCCATTCGCGCCCAGGCTGGTAGGCAAACCATCGAACAGGATGTTATCGACGGGGAAACCGCGCGCGCTGAAACTGCCCGAGTCGCCCGTGAAGTTGCCCTTTTGCATGACCAGCCCCGTGATCGACTGGACAGCGTCGTCCAGGGTCGTGATGCCCAGGTCATCGATCTGCTGGCGCGTCAGCACGCTGACCGACTGCGGCGTCTCGCGCAGCGACAGATTCAGTTTGGTTGCCGTATTGCTCACGCCCGTCGTATAGGAACCGCTGCCTTCCGTTGTCGCATCGCGCCCCGCCGTGACGGACACGCCGAGCATGGTTTGCTCGGTGGCGGGAGCAGCAGGCGTGGCCTGCTGCGCCAGCGCCGGCAGGCTGGCGGCCAGACACAAGGCGGCCGCCGCTTGCGCCAGCGGGCGCAGTGTGGAGTGAGACGATGGCAAACTGACAAAATGCAAAGCGTACGACATGAAAATTCCTGATGGTGGCGTCACGAGACGGTGAAAAACAGGCGCCCTACTCTGTAGGTGCCGCGAAAACGAAAAACGGGCAGCCGGATGGCTGAATATTTTTGCGCAGCCTGCTATGGCGCCGGTTCGACGCTGACCCAATACCGCGTGCGGCTGCGCACCTGCACCGGCAGCGAGTTGGGCAGCATATTCAAAATACGCTGGGTATCGGCCAGCGGGAACACGCCAGACAGGCGCAGCTGGGCCACTGCCGGTGCGCAATGAATCACGCCCGGGCGGTAGCGGGCCAGGTCGGCCAGGAAATCGCCCAGGGTCACGTCGTCGACGATCAGCTGCCCGCGCGACCAGGCGTGCGCATACGCATCGATGGCATGCGGCGCATCCGGCGCATGGCGGGAAAATGCCACGCCCCGCCCAGCCGCCAGCAGCAAGGGGGCAGCGGTGCCGTCGCGGGAGCGGATTTCAACGGCGCTTTCAAATACGTCCACGGTGCTGTAGCCATCCTGCTGGCGCACGGCAAAGCGCGTGCCCAGCGCGCGCACCCGGCCTTCGCGCGTGGCCACCACCAAAGGCGCGCCGCTGCCGGCGCCATGGCCGCTGGTGACGAGGATCTCGCCGGCCAGCAACTCGATCAGGCGGCGGCTGGCGTCGAAACGCACGTTCACGGCCGATCCCGTATTCAGGCTGAGTACACTGCCATCGTCCAGTACCACCTCGCGCCGCTCGCCCGTGGCCGTGCGATAGTCGGCGCGCAGGGCGCGCACGCCATCCCAGGCGCCTGTCTGCGCGGCCAGCATGCCGCCGCCGGCCACGCCCAGCCACGCCAGCAACTGGCGCCGCTTGCCGTTGACGGCTTGCTGCTGCGTGCCCGCCAGCGCCTGCGCGGCCGCACTGCGGTGCAAGCCGTTGAACCGCTGCGACACCGCTTCGATATGCTGCCAGGCCCGTTCATGTTCCGGGTCGGCCCCGCGCCAGCGCTGCCAGGCGGCCAGTTCCGCTTCGCTGGCCTCGTCCGACATCAGCACGGTCAGCCACTCGGCCGCCTGCTGCTGCACTTCCTCGGCTATGGCCCCCAAGGCTGCGGCTTCCGCCACCGTGCTCATACCGGCAGAGAGAAAAACACCTGGCGGTTGGCACGCGTCAGGTATTGCTTGACCGAGCTGGCCGATACGTTCAGGCGCGCGGCGATCTCGGCGTAGCTGAGGCCTTCGAGCTGCGCCAGCAAGAACGCCGTGCGCACAGGC
Organism: Janthinobacterium leeuwenhoeki; assembly: GCF_051380795.1. NCBI lineage: Bacteria > Pseudomonadati > Pseudomonadota > Betaproteobacteria > Burkholderiales > Oxalobacteraceae > Janthinobacterium > Janthinobacterium leeuwenhoeki. The sequence continues at coordinate 2,111 of NZ_JBNYXT010000056.1, read as the reverse complement.
GCAGGCAAGCCGTCGAGGGCCAGGTCGATTTGCTGCAAGGCTTCCAGCGCCAGCAGCCGTTCTTCGGGCGCGGGCGCCACTTCGGGCGGCAGGCAAGCCAGCGCCTCCAGGTAGGCGTCTTCCAGCACTTGCCGGCGGTAGCGGTGCGCCACCAGACGCCGCGCGATGGTGGCGAGGAAAGGCCGCGCTTCGCGGATCTGCGGCGCGGCACCGGCCGTCAGCACGCTGATAAAGGTGTCGTGCGCCAGATCCGCCGCTTCGCCCGCATTGCCCAGCTTATGCCGCAGCCAGCCCTGCAGCCAGCCATGATGGCTGCTGTAGAGCGCGTGCAGGTCTTGTTGCTGTGCAAAATCGGCGGCCGACATGGCATCCCTTTCCGCTCAGGCGTGCGGCACCCGAGAATGTAAATAAGAATTATTCTCATTTTAACCGTGTTTTTGACTTTCATGCAATCGCGGCATTGCCAGAAATACCAACTAATTCAAAAGCAGGCCAACCGCCAGACGATGCAGCGCAGGACCGCCAGCCAACCGCGATAAGGTAAAATGACGGCCATCGTCCGGCTTTCGCCGCCCACTCCCAAGCTTTTCATTGCAGGTTCATCATGCTAGATAATCTCACCCAACGGCTTGCCAAAGTCGTCAAGACCATGCGCGGCGAGGCGCGCCTGACCGAAGCGAACACCGCCGACATGCTGCGCGAAGTGCGCCTGGCGCTGCTCGAAGCCGACGTCGCCCTGCCCGCCGTGCGCGAATTCATCGCCAAAGTCAAAGAAAAAGCCATGGGCGAGGATGTCATTTCCTCGCTGACGCCAGGCCAGGCCCTGGTTGGCGTGGTGCAGCGCGAGCTGGCCGCCCTGATGGGCGCCGACCTGGGACCGGAAGCGTCGCAGATCAGCTTTGCGCAGCAGCCGCCCGCCATCATCCTGATGGCCGGTTTGCAGGGTGTGGGTAAAACCACCACCGTCGGCAAGCTGGCGAAATACCTGAAGGAAGAAAAGAAGAAGAAAGTGCTGACCGTCTCGGCCGACGTATACCGTCCTGCCGCGATCGCCCAGCTGCAATCGGTCACCGCCCAGGTAGGCGCCGACTTCTTCCCGTCCACCAGCACGGACAAGCCGGTCGATATCGCCCTGGCCGCGCTGGACTGGGCGAAAAAGCATTACCACGACGTGCTGATCATCGATACGGCGGGCCGCCTCGGTATCGACGAAGAGATGATGCGCGAAATCGCCGCCGTCCACGGCGCCGTGAAACCGATCGAAACCCTGTTTGTCGTCGACGCCATGCTGGGCCAGGACGCCATCAACACGGCGAAAGCCTTTAACGATGCGCTGCCGCTGACGGGTATCGTGCTGACCAAGCTCGACGGTGACGCGCGCGGCGGTGCGGCCCTGTCAGTGCGCCACATCACGGGCAAGCCAATCAAGTTTGCCGGCGTTTCGGAAAAACTCGACGGCCTGGAAGCATTCGACCCGACCCGCATGGCCAACCGTATCCTGGGCATGGGCGACATCCTTGCGCTGGTGGAAGAGGCGCGCAAGGGCGTCGACAGCAAGGCCGCGGCCGACCTGGCGCAAAAAATCAAGGTCGGCGGCAAGTTCGACATGAACGACTTCAAGGCGCAGCTTGGTCAAATGAAGAAAATGGGCGGCATGGCCAACCTGATGGACAAGCTGCCGGCGCAGTTCCAGCAGGCGGCAGGCGGCAAGAACATGGACCAGGCAGATAAACAGGTACGCCGCATGTGCGGCATCATCGATTCGATGACGCCGCAGGAACGCGCCAAGCCTGAACTGATCAAGGCCACGCGCAAGCGCCGCATCGCCGCCGGCGCCGGCGTGCAAGTGCAGGAAGTGAACCGCATGCTGACGCAATTCGAGCAAATGCAGACGATGATGAAGAAATTGTCGGGCGGCGGCATGATGAAGATGATGCGCAGTATGAAGGGCATGATGCCTGGCATGAGGTAAGGCTTCAAAATCCCCGCTCACGGGTAATGCCGTTCAGTTAAGACTGAACGGCATTTTTATTTGGGGCTTGTAAACGTCAGTGTCTGCTGTTAACCTGCCTGGCTATGCTCGACGATACTCTCCACTTTCTTGCCAACCA
>NZ_JBNYXT010000055.1:0-24094 GCF_051380795.1 Janthinobacterium leeuwenhoeki | reverse complement strand
ACTGATCATCGGTGCCATGATGCGCAAGCTGGTGCACGTGGCATTCGGCGTGCTCAGGTCGGGAAAAATATTTGATTCGACCTTGCACGCCGCTTGACGGGGATAACAGTATCTACCCGACTTGGCGTTTTCGTCGTCGCGTAGGTCGGATTAGGCCGCAGGCCGTAATCCGACAACATTGTTAGCGCTCCTCACTCCCGCCCAACACACTCAATCGCCACACCGTCCCCGCCCCAATCCTCTGCACACAAGCCGTGCTTTACATACCGGTGAAAACTGGAATACGGCCAATCGATAACTTTGCCCACTAAACCATGTTTGACAGGGTTGTAATGGATGTAATCGACATGGTTGGCGAAGTCGCGCTCGTCGCGCAAGACATGCTCCCAATACCGCTGCTGCCAGATATTTTTAAGATCACTATGCTTGCTGAACCACGTCTTGATCAAGCGCCAGCGCGTCATGAAATCGGCATCGCCTTCAGGCAAAGTCCAGATGCAGTGCAGATGGTCAGGCAGGATGACGATAGCGTCGATAGCGTATGGCCTTTTATGGCGCACGGCGCTGAATGAGCCACGCAGCAAGTCCACGGCTCTTGCCGACGAAAAAATAGGTCGGCGATGAGCCGTCACTACCGTGAAGAAAAAGCTTCCACCTGGCTGGAATGCGCGTCGGTATCGTTTGTTTTCGGGTGATGTCGGATTAGCGTAGCGTAATCCGACTTTTCGCAAACTACCTTGCGCCCGCGCAGTCTACATGCACATCCAGAAGCGGTTTGCCAGGTCGAGCATGAAGTCGGGTCGCAGATACGCCATGAAGACGACGGCCAGCAGCGCGGCGCCAGCCAGGCGCCATAACCATATGCGCCAGTTGGCCATCACGCGGCCACCGCCGTGCGCTTGACGGCGCGCTCGTCGATAGGCAGATTGATCAGCGCGGCCATGAGCCCCAAGCCGATGGTGATCATCCACACGATGTGGTAACTGCCCTGATGCTCGTACAGATAGCCGCCCAGCCAGGCACCGAGGAAACTGCCCACCTGATGCGAGAAGAACACCATCCCGGCCAGCATCGACAGGTGCTTCACGCCGAAGATGCCGGCGATGATGCCGTTCGTCAGCGGCACGGTCGACAGCCACAGCACGCCCATGCCGGCGGCGAACAGGTACACGGACCACGCCGACAATGGCGCCAGCAGGAAGACGGTGATGACCACGGCGCGCGTCACGTAGATGGCCGACAACAGGTAGCGCTTGGCGATCTTGCCACCGAGTTTGCCCGCGTAGTAAGAGCCGACGATGTTGAACAGGCCGATCAGCGCCAGCGCCGTGACCGCGATGTTCGGATTCATCAGGCCCTGGTCCTTCAGGTAGGCCGGCAAGTGCACGCCGATGAAGACCAGCTGGAAACCGCAGACAAAATACCCTGCCAAGAGCAACCAGAACGAACGGCTGGCGATAGCTTCGCTGAAGGCGGCGCCAACGCTTTGCTGAGGGCCGCTAGCGTGCGAGACGGGCGGCTCACGCAGGTAGAAGGCCATCGGTATCATGGCCAGCAGCACCAGCGCGGCCAGCACATAAAAGGCATTTTGCCAGCCCACGGCGGAGATGAGCTGCTGCTCGACCGGCATCATGAGGAATTGGCCGAACGAGCCGGCCGCCGACGAAATGCCGAAGGCCCACGAGCGCTGCTCGGGCGGCGCGCTGCGGCCGATGATGCCACTGATGGCGCCAAAGGCCGTGCAGGCCAGCGCCAGGCCGATGAAGACACCGGAACCGACGATGAACAGGGTGGGCTGCGTCACGAGCGCCATCCACACCAGGCCTGCCATGTAGCTGATGGCGCCGATGATGACGACGCGCATGGTGCCGAAACGGTCGGCCGCCATGCCGGCGAACGGGCCGAAGACGCCCCACATCAGATTTTGCATGGCCAGCGCCAGCGAATACGTTTCGCGCGTCCAGCCATTCGCTTGCGAGATCGGCTGCATCCAGAAGCCCAGGCCGTGGCGCACCCCCATCGCCAGGGTCAGGACGACGCCGCTGGCGATCAGGACGGTTTTCAGGCTGGGACGGGATGAGTGCAATGTCATGGGGTTCCTGTTCACGCCTGGTCGGCGCTGAGGTCGGAGCGATACACCAGGCCGATCTGGCCGCGCATGGTGTCAAGGTTGTGCATCAGCGCCACGCTGTCCGCCAGCGGCATGATGGGGCTTTCCAGCAGGCCGGCGCGGATGCAGCGCATCGCTTCGATCGCCTCGTGCGCGTAGCCATTACCCAGGTGCGGCACGGCGACGACGCGGCGTTCGCCATCCATCGCTTCGACGATCAGGTGATCGGGCTTGTAAAAACGGTTGGGCAGGCGGATGCGGCCCAGGCTGCCGGAAATGGTCATTTCCGTCGGCGTTTGCGCGCGCAGGCTGCAGGCGCAGGACGAGGTGCCGCCTTCCGCGTGCAGCAGCGAAAACACCACCTGCTCATCGACGCCGGTGGCGCCCAGCTCGGCCAGCGCCTGCACCTGCGATACGGGGCCGAGGAAGAAGGCCGCCATCGACAGCGGATAGATGCCCACGTCGAGCAGTGCGCCGCCGCCCAGCTCCGGATTGAACATGCGGTGCTCGGGCGGGAAATTGGCGACAAAGCCGATATCGGCCTGCACTTGCTGCAGCACGCCGATCTCGCCGCTGGAGATGATGCGCTGCGCTTCCTGCACGGCAGGCAGAAAACGGCTCCACATGGCTTCCATCAGGAACAGCTTTTTCTCCCGCGCCAGGTCGACTACGGCCTGCGCTTCGCGCGCGTTCATGGTGAACGGTTTTTCGCACACGACGTGCTTGCCGGCGGCCAGGCACATCAGGGCATTTTCCGCATGCAAGGTGTGCGGCGTGGCGATGTAGATCACGTCCACGTCCGGGTCGTCGGCCAGCGCCTGGTAAGAGCCATGGCAGTGTTCGATGCTGAATTCGGCGCCGAACGCCTGCGCGCCGGCGCTGCTGCGCGAGGCAACCGCCACCAGTTGCGCACCGGGCGCGTCGCCCAAGCCATTGGCCATCGCGCGGGCGATCTTGCCGGTGCCGAGGATGCCCCAACGGACGGTATTTTCCATGCTATTGATCTCTTTCTGCGCCAGCCACCTTGCGCTTCGGGCGGAACACCGCCGCGTCATTGTAAAAATCCTCGTCCTGGCCCTCGCACCAGCCAGGCAAACCAAGCACCGGCAGCGGCGTGAAGTCCGCCGTGGTGAGTCCTTGCTGCGCCAGGTCTTGCGCTACCCGCTCGTCGAGCCAGGTGCGGCGTGCCGCATCGTCGAGCGCAAAGTAGGCGTCGCCGGCGAAGATCACGCGCGTGTGCGCCGTGATGGCCTTGCGTGGCGCCACCAGTTTTTCCATCAGCGCGTGGCCGAACAGCCAGACTTCGGCGTCGCCGCCGGCGCCAAATTTCTCGCGCTGCGCAATGAACGCGCTGCGCCAGTCGTGCCCGCGCAGCGCCGCTTCCAGCGCGCGTCCGGCATCGCTGTCGCGCAGCACCAGCAAGGCGGAATTCTCATCGAAAATCGTCGCGCCATCGCGTGCCGGACCGCGTGATTTGCCGACGCCGGACAGGGCGATCTGCGCCGCCTGCAGCGCGTTCAATTGCCGCTTGATAAGCGGAAAGGTGAGCCACACGAGCGCATTGAAAAAATCATGCAGATTGTCGCGCGTCGGCACGCCGCCCGTCGCGCCGATGAACTCCTCGTAGGCGACGCCTTCGGGCAGGTCCGCTTGCGGCACGAAGGCCAGCGGCAATCCGGTGGGATTGCGCAAGTCCAGCGCCCGCGCCCGCCCGTTGAGCGCGGCAATCACCGTGTCGCGCTGCAGGTCCAGCTGCCGTCGCGCCGGCAGCACCGTGGCAAACCAGGGGCGGCTCCAGTCTATCGATGGCAGCATGAACGCTTAGACCATTTTCCAGTTGATCTGCTCGCCCGCGTTGAGCGGAATGACATGGCTGTCGCCCAGCGGCAGCGAAGCTGGCAAAGTCCAGCTTTCGCGCTTCAGGGTGATGCTGTCCGTATTGCGCGGCACGCCGTAGAAGGCCGGGCCGTGGAAGCTGGCGAACGCTTCCAGTTTATCCAGCGCGCCGGCACGTTCGAAGGCTTCGGCATACATTTCCATCGCATGCAGGGCCGTGTAGCAACCGGCGCAGCCGCAGGCCATTTCCTTGGCGCCTTGCGCGTGCGGCGCCGAGTCGGTGCCGAGGAAGAAACGCTCGTCGCCGCTGGCGGCGGCCGTCATCAGGGCCAAACGGTGCTCTTCGCGCTTGAGGATGGGCAGGCAGTAGTAATGGGGACGGATGCCGCCCTTGAAAATCTCGTTGCGGTTGTACAGCAGATGATGCGCCGTGATGGTAGCCGCGATCGGGCCTTCCGCTTCAGCCACGTACTGCGCCGCATCCTTGGTGGTGATGTGTTCGAACACGACTGACAAGGCCGGGAAGGCGCTGCGCAGCGGGCGCATCACGCGTTCGATGAAGATGGCTTCACGGTCGAAAATGTCGATCTCCGGATCTGTCACTTCGCCATGCACGAGGAAGGGCATGCCCACTTCCTGCATCACTTCGAGCACCTTGTAGCAATTCTTCAAATCCGTCACGCCCAGATCGGAGTTCGTCGTGGCGCCGGCCGGATACAGTTTGACGGCCTGCACGATGCCGCTGTCCTGCGCGCGGCGGATTTCGTCGGGCGAGGTGTTGTTCGTCAGGTACAGCACCATCAGCGGATCGAAGTTCACGCCTTCGGGCACGGCAGCCAGGATGCGCTCGCGGTAGGCGCTAGCATCCGCCGTGGTGGTGACGGGCGGCTTCAGGTTCGGCATGACGATGGCGCGGCCGAACTGGCGCGCGCTGTGCGGCAGCACGCTGGCCATGACGGCGCCATCGCGCAGGTGCAAATGCCAGTCGTCAGGACGGATGATGGTGATGGAGGCTGGGGTGTGATCGAGTGTGGACATGGCGGCTGCTCTCAGGCGGTCATTGCGAATAGCACCATTTTACCAGCCGCGGGGCCGTCCCGCCGGCCCGGAGAGCCTGTGCACACCAGCTGCGGGACGACAAAACGGCCAGTGTGCACTGGCCGTTTTCAATATCAGGAGTACACGCGAATCAGGATGTAGCCGGCGCAAGCTCTTGTTTCGCCACCCAGGCGCGAATATCGGCCAGCATCCGGTCCAGCGCGGCACGGTCGTACACCTGGCCACGGCTGACCACCAGGCGGATCTGGCGCGTGGCGCCAATATCCTGCAGCGGATTGGCGTCGAGCACCAGCAGGTCGGCCGCCTTGCCGGCCGCCACGCTGCCGTAGCGCTCCAGCTTGCCCAGGAAGCGGGGGCCATTGATGACGGCCGACTGCAAGGCTTGCTGCGGCGTCAGGCCGTACTGCACGTAGAGGCCGATTTCATCATGCAGGGCCTGGCCCGGATAGTCGAAGGAATTCAAAAATCCCGCATCGGTGCCGGCGATGATGCTCACGCCCTGCTGCTGCAAAATGGGCAGCAGCTTGGCCGACTGCTCGAACTGCGCATGGCGCTGGGCGATCGCATCCGGGCCATCCTTGGCAGCGCGCTGCACGCGCCAGTCGTAGGTGGCGCGCAAGCCCTTGCCGATGTATTGCAGGGCCGGATCGTGCGTGTGGTCTTCGCGGTCCAGGTAGGCCGTCACCCGCGAACCCCACAGGGTCGGCACGATGGCCGTGCCGCGCGCAGCCAGGTAGCTGAAGGCCTTGCGCGCCGTCGGCTCATCGTAGCTCTGCAAGCTCTCGCGCATGGCCTCCTTGCCCGTCATCGCACCGGCGCCCACCTTGGCCGTCAGCTCCTGCTCGCGCGGCGTGGTGGCGCGCAGCAAATACGATTGATGTTCGATGGTGCCCAGGCCCGCATCGGCCATTTGCCCCAATGTCAGCTGCACGGGAATATGGCCCGAAGTGCGCATGCCCCGTTCGCGCGCCTGACGCAGCGCTTCCAGGTACAGCTCCGGCTTCAGGGTGTTTTCCGTGATCTTCACGAAGTCCACTTGCTGCGCCTGCAGCCCATCGAGCGCGCGTGTGACTTCCTGCGGCGTGCCCACTTCGATGGTGCCCTTCCACAGCGGCTTGATGCCTTCGAGCTTGGCGCCAGAGGTAAAAATCGTCGGGCCTTCCAGCTGGCCCGCATTGATCTGCCGGCGCCATGCCAGCACCGTATCGGGCAAGTCGCCCGAGCAGTCGCGCACCGTGGTGATGCCATGCGCCAGGTACAAAGGCAGCAGCTGCTTGTTCTCGTCGATCAGCTCGGGGCCGCCGCCGAAATGCACGTGCGTGTCCCACAGGCCTGGCATCAGGTATTTGCCGGGCAGGCGGATGGTCTGCTTCGGCGCATAGCTGCGCAGCTGCGCATCATCGACGACGGCGACGATGCTGTCGCCCTTGAGCAGCACGGTCTTGCCGTTGACGGTGCTACCAGCGGCAACGTCGATCAGGGTGGCGTCGCGCAGGGCGATGTCGACGGCGATCTTGTCGGCCGCGTGGGCATGCGCGAGCATGCCCAGCGCCAGCATCGCGCCGGCTATTTGTTTCATGACAGGCATTGGCACTCTACTTCAAAAAATAAGGGAAATTAATGGATGATCTTGGCGAGGAAATCGCGCGCGCGGTCCGAGCGCGTGGTGTTGAAGAAGTCATCCTTGCTGCAATCCTCGATGATCTTGCCCTGATCCATGAAGACGATGCGGTTGGCCACGCGCTTGGCAAAGCCCATTTCGTGCGTGACGACCATCATGGTCATGCCTTCTTGCGCCAGGCCCACCATCACGTCGAGCACCTCGTTGATCATCTCCGGGTCGAGCGCCGATGTCGGCTCGTCGAACAGCATGGCGATCGGGTCCATCGACAGCGCGCGGGCGATCGCCACGCGCTGCTGCTGGCCGCCCGACAGCTGGCCCGGGAATTTATCCTGCTGCGACAGCAAGCCCACGCGGTCCAGGTATTGCAAGCCCTTGGCATTGGCTTCATCGGCGCTGCGACCCAGCACCTTGATCTGGCCGATAGTGAGGTTTTCGCGGATCGACAGGTGCGGGAACAGCTCGAAATTCTGGAACACCATGCCGATGCGCGCGCGCAGTTTCGACAAATTCGTTTTCGGATCGTTGACGCTGATGCCGTCGACGATGATCTGTCCCTGCTGGATCGGCTCCAGGCCGTTGACGGTCTTGATCAGGGTCGACTTGCCGGAGCCGGACGGGCCGCAAATGACCATCACGTCACCCTTGGCGACATTGGTGGTGCAGTCGGTCAGTACCTGGAACTGGCCATACCATTTGCTGACGTTATTGAGTTCAATCATCTTGTTCTTTCTTTTTCGGTTAGCGAATGATGGCGACGCGTTTCTGCAGGCGTTTTACCAGGAACGACAAGGCATAGCACAGCACGAAATACACGACGGCGACAAACACGTACATCTCCACCAGGCGGCCGTCGCGTTGGGCGATCTTCGAGGCGGCGCCGACGAAATCGGGGATCGACAGCACGTACACGAGCGACACGTCCTGGAACAGCACGATGGTTTGCGTCAGCAGCACGGGGATCATGTTGCGGAAGGCTTGCGGCAGCACGATGCTGCCCATGGTTTGCCGGTAGTTCATGCCCAGCGCCTGGCCAGCCCACACCTGGCCGCGCGGGATCGACTGTATGCCGCTGCGCATGATCTCGCAATAGTATGCCGCCTCGAACATGATGAAGGTGATCAGCGCGGAAGAAAACGCACCTACTTTCACGGGCTCGTCGGCGCCGATGATCCAGGCGGCGATGTACGGCACCAGGAAGTAGAACCAGAAGATCACCAGCACCAGCGGGATCGAGCGTATCAGGTTGACGTAGCTCGACGCCACGCCAGAGACGATGCGGTTGCCCGACAAGCGCATCAACGCCAGCAAAGTACCCAGCACGATGCCGCCCACCATGGCCAGCGCCGTCAGTTTCAGAGTGAAGACCATGCCGGTCTGGAACAGGTAGACCCACGAGCGGGAGATGACATCGAAGTCGAAATTACCGAACATATCAATGTCCTCCCGTCTTGGCGCCGGCGACGATGAAGCCCGGGATGGCAACCTTTTTCTCGATCAGGTGCATCAGCACCACCACCAGCAGGTTGACGACGACGTAGATGATGGTGGCGGCTGAAAACGCCTCGAACACCTGGAAGGAAAATTCCTGGATGGCGCGCGCGCTGGCCGTCAGTTCGATCAGGCCGATGGTCAGCGCCACGGAACTGTTCTTGATGATGTTCAAAAATTCGCTGGTCAGTGGCGGCATGATGACGCGCGCGGCCATCGGCAGCAAAATGAAGCGGTAGGTTTGCGGCAGGGTCAGGCCCAGCGCCGTGCCGGCCAGTTTCTGCCCGCGCGGCAGCGCCTCGATACCCGTCGTCACCTGCACGGCCACGCGCGATGAAGTAAAGAATCCCAGGCACAGCACGGCCGTGACGAACGGCGCATTCGGCAGCGACTTGACCCAGGCACCCAGGTCCGGCGGCAGCAGTTCCGGCATGACGAAATACCAGAGGAACATCTGCACCAGCAGCGGCACGTTGCGGAACAATTCGACGTAGGCATTGGCCGCGCCCACCAGCCATTTGTTCGGCAAGGTGCGGATGGTGCCGATCACCAGGCCCAATATCAATGCCATGATCCATGCCGTACCGGCCGTGGCCAGGGTCCAGATCAGGCCGGACCACAGGGTGTCCATATACGTGCCCACGCCATCGGGAGAAATCTCCCAGAAAATGCGCCAATTCCAGTTGTAATTCATGATCATCCTTCCCATGCAGCCCGAGGACAGCGGCCATCTGGCCGCCCGCCCCGCAAATAAAACGGGAGGCTTGCGCCCCCCGGTTTGTTACGCAGTCTTTACTTTTTCCGTTTGTCCGAAGTCTTCTGCGCTTCGGGCACAGCCGCATACGCAGCCGGGTCACCCGAGTCGGTCGGATTCATGAACACGGCCTTCAATTGCGGCGGCATGGGGAATTTCAGGTTGATGTTTTTCGGCGGGATCGGCGAGGTAAACCATTTCGCGTAAATGCGGTTGATGTCGTCGCTCTTGTACAGGCGAATCAGCGCTTCGTCGACCACTTTCTTGAAGGCAGGGTCGCCCTTGCGCAGCATGATGCCGTACGGTTCGACCGACAGCGCTTCTTTGGTGATTTCGTAATCGTTCGGGTTCTTCGAGTTGGCCACTTGCGACGCCAGCAGGATGTCGTCGTTGGCTTCGGCCACCGCGCGGCCCGTTTCCAGCATCAGGAACGACTCGGGATGATCCTTGCCGACAGCAATGTTCATGCCCAGGTTCTTTTCCTTGTTCAGGATGGTCATCTGCTTGATGGTCGACGTGCCGGCCGTGGCGACCAGGGTCTTGCCGCGCAAGTCTTCCAGTGTCTTGATATTCGAGGATTTTTTCGACAGCACGCGATTGCCGATGACGAACATGGTGGGGGCGAATGCCACCTGCTGCTGGCGCTCCAGGTTGTTCGTCGTCGAGCCGCATTCGAGGTCGATGGTGCCGTTGGCCATCAGTGGAATGCGGTTGGCCGACGTCACCGGGCTCATCACCACTTTCAGTTCGCTCAGGCCCAGGTGCTTTTGCAGGGCCGTGACGACTTTCATGCACAGGTCGATCGAATAACCCTGGTATTGCTGCTTGTCATCGAGATAGGAGAAGGGAACGGAGCCGTCGCGCACACCGAGGGTGACGGAACCGGATTTCTTGATCTTGGCCAAGGTGCCGGTCAATTCCTGAGCCTGGACTGGCGACATGCTGCTGATGACACCGACGCTCAGCAGCGTGGCGATGATTTTGGTCAATTTCATAAATTCTCCTGGGCGGACAAACCGGATGGACTCCGAACGAAACAACTGTGGTGCAGACGCCACCAATGGAATTAATTTTATTTCATTTTCAGCGCTGGACCAGCCGTTTTCTGCGATTGCCCTCAAATAGGCGCTATAAGCGCGCCTGAATCAGCGCGGCTGTAGCATTTTTCCTACTGATTTCACATTCCCGATTTATTTTTCCGGCGCCAGTCCCGCCAACGCGTCCTCTTCCATCTCATCATCCATATTTGCCTGCTGGCGTTGCCACATCTGCGCGTACAGGCCATTCGCGGCCAGCAGTTGCAGATGCGTGCCCCGCTCGACGATGCGGCCATGGTCGAGCACCAGAATTTGCTGGGCGTCGGCCACCGTCGACAAGCGGTGCGCAATGACCAGGGTGGTGCGGTTTTTGGCGATCTCCTTCAACTGCGCCTGGATCGCCTGCTCGGCCTTCGAATCGAGTGCCGACGTCGCTTCGTCGAAGATCAGGATGGCCGGGTCTTTCAGCAAGGTGCGGGCGATGGCCACGCGCTGCTTTTCGCCGCCCGACAGTTTCAAGCCCCGTTCGCCCACCATGGAGTTGTAGCCATCTGGCAAGCTTTCAATAAAATCATGGATCGATGCCGCTTTCGCCGCCGCCACGATGGCCTCCTTGCTGGCGCCCGGCTTGCCGTAGGCGATGTTGTATTCGATGCTGTCGTTGAACAAGACCGTGTCCTGCGGCACGATGCCGATGGCCGCGCGCAGGGAATCCTGCGTCATGCTGCGCAGGTCCTGACCATCGATGGTGATGCTGCCGCCATCGACTTCATAGAAGCGGAACAGCAAACGCGACAGGGTCGACTTGCCCGAGCCGCTGTGGCCCACCACGGCCGTCGTGGTGCCGGCGGGAATCTGGAAATCCACGTCGAACAGGATTTGCCGCTTGGCTTCGTAGCTGAAATCCACGTGGTCGAAACGCACGGCCGCGCCCCGCGTGACGAGCGGCCTGGCGTCCGGCGTATCGGCGATTTCACGGTTTTCGTTCAGCAAGGAAAACAATCGTTCCATGTCGGCCAGGCTTTGCTTGATTTCGCGGTAAATGACCCCTAAAAAATTGAGTGGGATATACAGCTGGATCATGAAGGCGTTGACCAGCACCAGGTCGCCCAGAGTCATGCTGCCAGCGATCACGCCTACCGTGGCGCGCCACAGGATCAAGGTGACGGCCGTGGCGATGATCAGCGACTGGCCCGTATTGAGCAGGGACAGGGAGGTTTGCGATTTGACGGCCGCCGATTCATAACGCTGCAAGCCCTCGTCGTAGCGCTTCGCCTCGTAATCCTCGTTGCCAAAATATTTCACGGTTTCATAGTTGATCAGCGAATCGATGGCCTTGGTATTCGCCTTCGAGTCGAGGTCGTTCATGGTACGGCGGAAATGCATACGCCAGTTCGTCACCAGCACGGTAAACGCGATGTAGGACACCAGCGCCACCGCCGTGATCACAGTAAACCAGATGTCGTAATGCAAGACCAGGTAGCCGAGCACGAGGGTGATTTCCACCAGGGTCGGCAAGATGTTGAATAAGGTATAGGAAATGAGCGAACCGACGCTGCGCGTGCCCCGTTCGATGTCGCGCGTCATGCCGCCCGTCTGGCGGTTCAAGTGAAAGCGCAGGGACAAGGCATGCAGGTGGCGGAACACTTGCAGGGCGATGGTGCGCACGGCCCGCTGCGTGACCCTGGCGAACAGGAATTCGCGCAATTCCGTAAACAAAGTGGTCGACAGGCGCAGCAAGCCATATGCCACCAGCAAACCGACCGGCAACACCAGCAGCGCTTGCGGGTGCGCTGCCGTGATCGTCATGGCATCGACGAGCTTTTTCAGGATCAGGGGCACGCCCACGTTGGCCAGCTTGGCGCCCACCAGGCATAGCAGCGCCAGCAGCACCCGCCATTTGTAGACCCACAGGTACGGCAGCAAAGTCTTGATGGTGGCGAAATCGCTGTGGCTGGCGGAAGCTGGCGAGCGGGGCGGAGGGGGAGTCTGGGAACGGCGCATGGCGAAGGTCGGCTTTTTATGGTTCAATCGGGGCAATTGTAGCCTTTCATGAGAATAAAAGATGAGCACCTCCCCCGACCGCCCCGACAACTGCCTCGCCTCCGGCCTGCCCGCCGGAAAAATGCCGGAATTGCGCATGATGCCCGCGCCGTCCGACGCCAATGTGTACGGTGACGTCTTCGGCGGCTGGATCATGGCGCAGGTCGATATCGCCGGTTCCCTGCCGGCCACGCGGCGCGCCAACGGCCGCGTCGCCACCATCGCCGTCAATTCCTTCGTCTTCAAAAATCCCGTGTTCGTCGGCGATCTGCTCTCCTTCTACGCCGATATCGTCAAGGTTGGCAATACTTCGATCACCGTCAATGTCGAAGTGTATGCCGAGCGCAACCGCCTGCAGGCGTGCATCGTGAAAGTCACGGAAGCGACGCTGATCTACGTGGCGACCGACTCCGACCGCAAGCCGCGCAAGGTGCCGCCGATCGAGACCTTATTGTCGTCTTGATTGTCGCAATAATTCCACACCATGGATGAGCAGCGCCGCATCTTCCTGCACAGCGCTGCCCGCATCACGGCGCTGGCCGCCGCCGGCAGCGTGCTGTCCGGCTCCGGCGCGCGCGCCACCACGCGCTTGAATGGCGCGGGCTATCCGTTTGCGCTCGGTGTCGCTTCCGGTTCACCGTTACCCGATGCGGTGGTGCTGTGGACGCGCATCTGCTACGACCCGTTGCATGCCGCTGCCACGCCCGCCATCGCCCTGAACGTGCGCTGGGAAGTGGCCGACGACGAAGGTTTTAGACGCATCGCCGCCAAGGGCCAGGCCACGGCCACGCCCGCTCTCGCGCACAGCGTGCACGTCGACGTGGGCGGCCTGGCGCCCGGACGCTGGTACTGGTACCGCTTTATGCTGGGCGACGCCGTCAGCCCCGTGGGCCGCACGCGCACGGCGCCCGATCCCGCCTCCATGCCTGCCTCGCTGAAACTGGCCGTCGCTTCGTGCCAGCACTGGGAATTCGGCGCGTATGCGGCGCACCGGCACATCGCCGCGGCCGCACCCGACCTGGTGGCCTTTCTCGGTGATTACATTTATGAGTGGGGACCGTACCAATTGCAGCACCCAAGCCGGGCCGTGCGCACGCATGAAAGTTTTACGTTGGATGACTACCGCGCCCGCTATGCGCAGTACAAGAGCGACCGCGACTTGCAGGGCGCGCACCTGGCCGCGCCGTGGATCGTCACCTGGGATGACCATGAAGTGGCCAACGATTACGGCAACGACCGCGACGAACTACTGACACCTACGTTCCTGCAGCGCCGAGCGGCTGCCTACCAGGCGTTTTATGAACACATGCCGCTGCGTTTGCTGCCGCTGGGGCGGCGGGGCTTTGTCGACATGCGCATCTACCAGCGCTACGACTGGGGCCGTCTGGCGCGCTTCCACGTGCTGGATGACCGGCAGTACCGCGCCTACCACGCCTGCGCCAGGCCGGGCCGCGGCGGCTCCAATTCCGTCACCACGCGCAGCTGCCCCGACCTGCTGAAACCGGGACGCAGCATGCTGGGCGAGGAACAGCAGCGCTGGCTGCAAGCCGGTCTCGATGATTCTCCTGCGCGCTGGAATATCCTGGCCCAGCAAACCCTGATGGCGCAAGCTAGCCAGGTGCCCATCCTGCGGCCCGGCGACGAGCGCATCTGGACCGATGGCTGGGATGGCTATCCACTGGCGCGCCAGCACCTGCTCGACGCCTTGCGCAGCAGCAAGGCCAGCAATCCGCTGGTACTGTCTGGCGACGTGCACACTTTTTACGCCACTGAACTGAGGCGCAATGCCATGCGGCCCGCCGGCAAGAGCAATCCCGTGCTGGCCACCGAGTTCTGCGGCACCTCGATCACGTCGAGTTCCCGCCCGCAGGCGCGCACGGAACAGTACGTGGCGATGAACCCGCACATCCGCTACGGACGCAGCGACAAGCGCGGCTATATGTTGATGGAGATCACGCCAGCAAAAACGACGACCCTGTTCCAGGGCCTGGAGAATGTGCGCGACAGTACTTCTTCCATCGCGACACTGGCCCGCTTTACCGTCCAGGACGGCAAAGCGGGCTTGCAGAGCTAACGCTTAAGCAACCTTCTTTTCGTCGCGTAATTGACGGCGCAATATCTTGCCGACATTGGTCTTCGGCAATTCATCGCGGAACTCGATGTATTTCGGTTTCTTGTAGGCCGTCAATTCATGCTTGCAATGCTCGCGGATCTGTTCCACCGTCAGGTTCGGATCCTTGCGCACGACAAACACTTTCACGGCTTCGCCTGCGTTGGCGTCCGGTACGCCGATGCACGCGCATTCGAGCACGCCCGGGCACGATGAAACCACGTCTTCCACTTCATTCGGATACACATTGAAGCCGGAAACGATGATCATGTCTTTCTTGCGGTCCACGATCTTCACGTAGCCGCGCTCGTCCATGATGCCCACGTCGCCCGTCTTGAAGTAGCCGTCGGCCGTCATCGACTTGGCCGTTTCGTCCGGACGCTGCCAGTAGCCGGCCATCACTTGCGGGCCGCGCACGGCGATCTCGCCCGGCTCGCCCAGCGGTACTTCCACGCCATCGTCGTTCAAAATGGCCACTTCCGTCGACGGGAAAGGCAAGCCGATGGTGCCCGTGAATTCCGTGATATCAACGCGGTTGCCCGTCACCACGGGCGATGTTTCCGACATGCCATAGCCTTCGATCAGCGGGCAGCCCGTCAGTTTCAGCCAGCGTTCGGCCACGTTGCGCTGCAAGGCCATGCCGCCGCCGTTGCACACTTTGTAGCTGGAGAAATCGAGCTTGGCGAAATCGGCATTGTTCAGCAGCGCGTTGTACAAGGTGTTGACGGCCGGGAAAACGACGATCTTGTGCTTGGACAATTCCTTGACGAAACCGGGAATGTCGCGCGGGTTGGGGATCAGCACGTTCAAGCCGCCCACGCGCATGCCCATCAGGGCGCTGACCGTCAGCGAATAGATGTGATACAGGGGCAAGGCGCACATGAATCCCATCGAGGTGGCGCGCATTTCAGGCGTCATCACGGGCGACATCCACGCCTCGTTTTGCAGCACGTTGGCGATCACGTTACGGTGCAACAACATCGCGCCTTTCGACACGCCCGTCGTACCGCCTGTGTATTGCAGGAAGACGATATCGTCATGTCCCTGCTGCACCGGCGTCAGGCTCAGGCGCGCGCCTTCGGCCAGCATCTTGTTGAAGCTGATGGCACCCGGCAAGGAAAACGCAGGCACCATTTTCTTGATCTTGCGCACGACGAAGTTGACTATCGTCCCCTTCAAGCCACCGAGCAAATCGCCCATGGTGGCGACGATCACATGCTTGACCTGGGTATGCGGCAACACTTGCTCCACCGTGGTGGCGAAGTTTTCCAGCACGATGATCGCTTCGCTGCCCGAATCGATCAGCTGGTGCTGCAATTCACGCGGCGTGTACAGCGGATTGACATTCACCACGGTATAGCCGGCGCGCAGAATCGCCGCCATCGCCACCGGATATTGCAGCACGTTGGGCAGCATGATCGCCACGCGCGCGCCCTTCTTCAGGCCCTTGCTTTGTAGCCAGGCGCCCATCTGCAGCGACAGCTTGTCGAGCTCGCGGTAGGTAAGGAATTTATCCATGCAAACAAAAGCGTTGCGGTCCGCATATTTCTGGAACGACTCTTCCAGCAAATGCGTCACGGAACGGTATTGCGTGCAATCAATCTCTGCGGGAACGCTGTCCGGGTACGACTTCAACCAAATCTTGTCCATCTCGCCTCATCTTCATCTGTAAAAGGGACGCGCCTCCTGGCGCATCCCACACTGTTTATGCTGCTGTCTTCGTTTCGTCACGCAGCGCGCGACGCAAAATCTTGCCGACGTTGGTCTTCGGTAGTTCATCGCGGAACTCAATGTATTTCGGCCGCTTGTAGCCCGTGAATTGTTCTTTGCAATACGCTGCCAGCACTGCCTGGGTCAGGTTCGGGTCCTTGCGCACGACAAACACTTTCACGGCCTCGCCCGAGTGTTCATCCGGCACACCCACGCAGGCACACTCGAGCACGCCAGGATGGGCCGCGATGACGGCTTCGACTTCGTTCGGATACACATTGAAGCCGGAGACGAGAATCATGTCTTTCTTGCGGTCCACGATCTTCACGTAGCCGCGCTCATCCATGATGCCCACGTCGCCGGATTTAAAGTAGCCGTCTGGTGTCATGACCTTGGCCGTTTCATCGGGACGGTTCCAGTAGCCGCTCATCACTTGCGGGCCACGGATGGCGATTTCACCCGTCTGCCCCAGCGGCACTTCCTTGCCGTCATCGTCGAGAATGGCGATCTCGGTCGACGGAATCGGCAAGCCGATGGTGCCGGAAAACGCCGTGCTGTCGGCGCGGTTGCAGGTAGCGACAGGCGACGTTTCCGACAGGCCATAACCTTCGATGATGGACACTCCCGTCGCCTGCAGCCACTTGTCATTGACGGCTTGCTGCACCGCCATGCCGCCGCCGTTGGCGATCTTCAAGCCCGAGAAATCAAGCTTGGCAAAATCGGGGTGGTTCACCAGCGCGTTATACAGCGTATTGACCGCCGGCAACAAGTTGAATTTGTACTTGCCCAGCTCCTTGATCAGGCCCGGGATATCGCGCGGATTCGGGATCAGTATATTCAGGGCGCCCACGCGCGTGCCCCACATGGCGCACGCCGTCAGGGCAAAGATATGGTACAGCGGCAAGGCGCAGACGATGATCAACTGCTCGCGGCTGTTCGGATCGAGCGCCGCACCCGACCACGCTTCGCTCTGCAGCACATTGGCGATCACATTGCGGTGGCTCAAAGTCGCGCCTTTCGACACGCCCGTCGTGCCACCCGTGTATTGCAGGAAGGCGGCGTCGTTGATGCCCAGCTCGACAGGCGTGAGTTTCATGCTGCTACCCAGCGCCAGCGCCTGCTTGAAACGCATGGCGTTCGGCAAGGAATACGCGGGCACCATCTTCTTGACGTTGCGCACGACAAAATTGACGATCATGCCTTTCAAGCCACCCAGCATCTCGCCCATGCTGGCGACGACGATATGCTTGACGGCCGTCTTGCCCAGCACTTGCTCAAGCGTATGGGCAAAATTTTCCAGCACGATGATGGCTTCGCTGCCCGAATCGTTGAGTTGATGCTCGAGTTCGCGTGGCGTATACAAAGGGTTGACGTTAACCACCGTGTAGCCGGCGCGCAAGACGGCGGCGATCGCCACCGGATACTGGAGCACGTTTGGCATCATGAGGGCGACACGCGCGCCCTTCTTCAGGCCACGGCTTTGCAGCCAGGCACCCAGCTGGCGCGAATAAGTGTCGAGTTCGGCATAGCTGAGAAATTTGTCCATGCAGACATAGGCATTGCGATCCGCATATTTTTGAAACGCTTCTTCCAGCAAATGCACCAGCGAACGATATTGATCAGGATTGATGTCGGCAGGTACGCCGGGAGGGTACGACTTCAGCCAAATTTTGTCCATCCTGTGCCTCTTGTCTCGAATAATCGTGGGGGAGCCGGCGCACCCTGCCGGCACGGATCATTGCTGCGGATTCTGTCGTCCTGCAGTCAGTTTGAGCATTCTGACGAGCAATTGCTCTATGCTACTAGTGCGATGCTATCGGGCGCCGCGCTTCCATGCAAGCGCTTTCAACAGTATTCGAGCGGCAACTCTAGGGGTATTTTATGCTGCAATGCAGCATGATAAATACACTGTTGCAGGATCGTTTGACCTGGCGTGCGAGACAATCTTTACGGGTCAGGGGCTGGACAATTGTTCCAGCGCACGCCTGCGCTCAGGCTTCTTGACCTGGGCCATTGTGTGCACTGCAGCATAAAAAGCACGAAAGTTCTTTTTTTCTTCCAGCAATTTTTTGAAGGCAGGCAAAAATTCATTGTAGGTAGACACGGAAGCGAGGTGCGCATTGCTCAATGGCTGCTCGAACCAGCGGTCATAACCGGCAAAACCACCCCAGTGTTGCTTGAGCACCTGATACGCGTCTTGCAATGCCGCAAACACCTGCGCCTTGCGCGCGCGCTTGTCCGCCTCGCTGACATCGCTCGCATACACGGCGTCCAGTTCACCCCGGTATTTCAGCAGCAGGGCCAGGAAATCCTGGCGCCGCGCCGCGTACTGGGCGTATGACGCGCGCATGGCGTCATTGCCCTCGCGTGCCAGCCAGCGCTGTACGCCCGCCTCTTCCACGGCGCTGGCAAACGATTCGTTAAAGGCCGAATCGCCGGGCACGTACACCACCTGGTGCGCCAGTTCATGGAAAATCAGGCGCGCCAGTTCCGCATCGTTGTAGTTGATAAAAGTCGACAGCAATGGGTCGTCGAACCAGCCCAGGGTGGAATACGCGGGCACGCCGCCCACCTGCACGTCGTAACGCTGGGCGCGCAACTCGTCGGCATACGCGAGTGCCTCCTCCTTGCTGTAATAGCCACGGTAATTCACGCAGCCGGCGATGGGGAAACACCATTGCAGCGGCTGCAGCGACAGTTCCGGCGTGGCCACCACGTTCCACAGCACAAAGGGGCGCCGCAGAGAAGCGTAGTTCTTGTAACTGCCATTGTCTGGCAAGTCCAGTTCGCTGACGGCAAAGCGGCGAATTTGCTGCGCCTTGGCCAGGCGCACTTTCAGGCGCGGCTCGGTGGCCGGGTCTTCGAGCCAGTCACCGATGGGGCGCGCGCCGGACCACAGGGCATATTGCCCCTGCGCCGCCTGCGTGTAGTAGCGCAGCTGCGTGCAGCCGCCCAGCAGCAGGCACACCGTGCCGACAAGCAAGCGGGCCGGCCAGCGTGCCAGGGCCATGCTCAGGCAGCCTTTTCCACTTCGACCAGCGTATCGTAGAAGGTCGGCGCGCGGCCCATGTCCGTCAGGCGCTGGCTCGTCACTTCATTGGCGTTCTTGCCGTCGCTGGCAAGTTTCTTCCACCACACGGACAAGCCCACCACCAGGCCCCGTCTCGCCTTGTCCGTCACCCTGGCCTTGGCAACAAAACTGCCACGGTCGTTGAAGATGCGCACCATGTCGCCAGCCGCGATGCCGCGCACGGCGCAATCGTCAGGGTGGATGTCCAGGTGCGGCTCGCCCTCGGCCGCGCGCAGGCTTTTCACGTTGACGAACGTGGAATTGAGGAAATTGCGCGCTGGCGGAGAAATCATGGCCAGCGGATAACGGGCCGCCAGGGCGGGATTGCTGGCTTGCGATTCGTGCGGCGCGATATACGTCGGCAAGGGATCAAGCCCCGCCTGCGCCATGGCGCTGGAATACAACTCGCACTTGCCCGACGGCGTGGGGAAACCACCTTGGGCAAATGGCGCCTCGGCCATGGCCAGCTTTTGCCAGCCCGTGCGTTTCAGCGATTCCCAATCGAAATGTACAGCGCGCGCATCCGTCGCATCGAACGCCTTGGCCGCCAGCGCATCGTCGCTTTCCTGAAAGCATGGATCATCAAAGCCCATGTATTGGGCCAGCAAGCGGAAGATTTCCGTATTCGCCTTCGCTTCGCCCAGCGGCGCCACGGCAGCATTGTTCGCCATCATGTACAAGTGGCCATAGGTGGAGTGCGCATCGACATGCTCGAGCTGCGTGGTGGCGGGCAACACGATGTCGGCGTAATCGACGGTATCGGTCTGGAAGTGTTCGAGCACAACCGTAAACAAATCTTCGCGGGCAAAACCCTGTGCCACTTTCGAGGAATCGGGCGCCACCGCCAGTGGATTCGAGTTGTAGACGATCACGGCCTCGACTTGCGGGCCGAACTCGGGCGACGTGGTTTTCAGCAGATCGTCGCCGATGGTGCTCATGTTGATGGTGCGCGGCGTGCCTTTCAGCAAATCAGGCCGCTGCAAGGCCTTGCGGTTGACGGGGAAGGAGCCCGAGCTCGATAGCTGCATGCCGCCGGCAGGATGGCGCCAGGCCCCCGTCAGGGCCGGCAGGCAGGCGATGTTGCGCACGGCCATGCCGCCGCCATGCACGCGCTGCACGCCATAGTTGGCACGGATGGCGGCGCCCTCGCCAGAGCGGCATGCCTGGCCGTACAGGCGCGCCAGTTCCACCACTTCCGTGACCGTGATGCCGCACACCTCGGCCACGCGCTCGGGCGGCCATTCCAGGGCTCGCTGTTTCAGTTCGGCATAGCCGATGGTGTACTGCGCAATATAGTCCTGGTCGACCAGGTCTTCGGCGATCAGCACATGCATCAAGCCCAGCGCCAGGGCCGCATCAGTACCCGGCAGCAAGGCGATGTGCTGCTGGCACTTTTCGGCCGTCAGCGAGCGGTAGGGGTCGATGGCGATCAGGGTGGCACCGTTGCGCTTGGCCTCTTGCGCGCGCATCCAGAAGTGCAGGTTCGAAGCGATCGGATTGCCGCCCCAGATAATGATCAATTTCGCGTTCTGGAACTGCTCCAGGTCCGTGCCGATGCTGGCGCCCACCGTGTAGCGGTAGCCCGTGGCGCCGGCCGAGGCGCAAATGGTGCGGTCCAGCAGGGAGGCACCGAGCTGGTTGAAAAAACGCGACGACATCGACTCGCCCTGCACCAGGCCCATGGTACCGCAGTAGCTGTACGGCAAGATCGCCTGCGGATCGCGCGCAGCGATCGGTTTCAAGCGGGCCGCGATGGTCTGCAATGCTTCTTCCCAGCTGATGCGCTCAAACTTGCCTTCCCCCTTCTTGCCCACGCGGCGCAGCGGATGCAGCAGCCGGTCCGCATGGTAGGTGCGCTCCGTGAAACGCGATACCTTCGTGCACAGCACGCCAGCCGTGGTCGGGTGGTCGGGATCGCCCTTGACGGCTGTTGCCACGCCATCGGTCACGGTGACCAGCAAGGCGCAGGTATCGGGGCAATCGAGCGGGCAGGCGGCGCGCACTTGGGTGGTAGTCATGGGGCAATCCAAAAACGTTGGGGGGAAGACGATACTGTAAACCATTCCGGGCGCTTGCTGTTGATGCAGTGGCAAGCACGTCCGTGCGCTGGATTTACCCGGCAAACAAGGGCTACAATGCACTATTAGCCGCGCCTGTTTTTGATCAAACAAGCGCGGTCGGGCGCGCCATACATGCCGCGCGCCAGCATCCACAGGAGAGTCCCATGAAATTAGTTGATCCGATCTTGGCGTTTCAATCCGAGCTGCAAGGCATCCGCCGCGACCTGCACGCGCATCCCGAGCTGTGCTACGAAGAACAGCGCACCTCGGACGTGGTCGCCGCCAAACTGACGGAATGGGGCATCCCCGTGGTACGCGGCCTGGGCCGCACTGGCGTGGTCGGCATCATCCAGCATGGCACCTCGACACGCGCCATCGGCCTGCGCGCCGACATGGATGCCTTGCCGATGCAGGAAATGAATACCTTCGAGCATGCTTCACGCCACCCGGGCAAGATGCACGCCTGCGGCCACGACGGCCACACGGCCATGCTGCTGGGCGCCGCCCATTACCTGGCGCAACACCGCAACTTCGATGGCACGGTCTACCTCGTCTTCCAGCCAGCCGAGGAAGGCGGCGCCGGCGCGCGCGAAATGATCGAAGACGGCTTGTTTACGCGTTTCCCCATGGATGCCATTTACGGCATGCACAACTGGCCAGGCGCAGAAACAGGCACCCTGAGCGTGGTGGAAGGGCCGATGATGGCGTCGAGCAATGAATTCCACGTCACCGTCAAGGGCAAGGGCGCGCACGCGGCCCAGCCCCACAAGGGCATCGACCCCGTCATGGTCGCCGTGCAAATCGCGCAAAGCTGGCAAACCGTCATCACGCGCAACAAGAGTCCGCTCGACACGGCCGTGCTGTCGATCACGCAAATCCATGCGGGCAGCGCCACCAATGTCATTCCCGATGACGCCAGCCTGGTTGGCACCGTGCGCACCTTTACCACGCCCGTGCTGGACCTGATCGAGGAACGCATGCGCGAGATCGCCGTGCACACGGCCGCCGCATTTGGCGCGGAAGTCGATTTTCACTTCAAGCGCAACTATCCGCCGCTGGTCAACCATGCGCAAGAAACGGCGTTTGCCGTCGAGGTGATGAAAAGCGTGGTGGGCGCGGACAAGGTCAACGCGCATGTCGAACCGACCATGGGTGCGGAAGATTTCGCCTTCTTCCTACAGGAAAAGGCCGGCTGCTACATTTTCATCGGCAATGGCGATGGCGAACACCGCGATGGGGGCCATGGCCTGGGTCCGTGCGTCTTGCACAATGGCAGCTACGACTTCAACGACCATCTGCTGCCCATCGGCGCCAGCTTCTGGGTCAAGCTGGCCGAAGCGAGCCTGCCCATCGCTTGAATCAGCTCAGTTTATCCGGGCCAGTACCGAGGCGCTGGCCCGGATTCAACGCTTCGAGGGCCAGCAAGGCCGCCGCATGGTCTGCCGTCGGATGGGTGGTGGCGAGTGTTTCATAGCGCTGCGTCACCAGTTGCGTCACCGGCAAGGTGACGTGGGCCGCCTCGGCCGCGGCGAGGATGTTGTGCATGTCCTTGATCTGGCTTTTCACCTGCCCACCGGCAACAAAATTGCGATCCAGCATGCGCTGGCCATGCACCTCCAAAATCTTGCTCTCAGCAAAGCCGCCACGGATCGCTGCCCGTACGGCAGCCGCATCGGCGCCGGCCGCCTGTGCCAGCAACAGCGCCTCGGCCACAATGTTCAGGGTGGCGCCGACGATCAGCTGATTGCACAGCTTGGCGACCTGGCCACTGCCGGCCGGCCCTACCAGGGTCGGGCGCCCCATGGCCGACAGAATCGCTTCAACCCGCGCGTAATCGCTGGCGCTGGCGCCAGCCATGATGGCCAGGGTACCCGCCTGTGCTCCGCCGACGCCGCCCGACACTGGCGCATCGATGAAAGCATGGCCTGCAGCGTGCAAGATGGCATGAAATTGCTGGGCTTCTGATTGCTTGGTGGAACTCATATCGATCCACATCGCGCCAGCTGGCATGGCCGGCAGCGCCTCTTGCAGCACCTGCGCCACAATGGGGCCGGCTTCCAGCATCGAGATGACCACGTCCGCGCCACTGACCGCCTCAGCCACGGAAACGGCAGGCTGCGCCCCTGCTGCACGCAAGACTTGGGCCTTGCTGTGCGTGCGATTCCAAATTGTGACAGAATATCCAGCGCGTAGCAGGCACCGGGCCATCGGATCCCCCATCAGACCGATACCGAGAAATGCGATTTTTGTAGAGAATGTCAATTGAACCCCTGAGATCAACAAGTGGCGAGAGCGGCATGCAAAGCAAGATGCCTGTACAACAATAGCCTATCGGCCAATTTTACGATGAAAGTCTCTATGTTCTTCAAGAAGAATCTATTCAAATCCATCGCCGCCGTTGCCGCGCTGATGGCGGCCAACACTGGCTTTGCCGACGACGACAAACTGATCGACTCCGTCTACGGCGAGTATGCCAAGGGCGTGAAGGTACAAATGGTACGCGCCGGCGTGACTTCGAACTGGGATAAAGCCTGGTTCGTATCGAATGGTACGCAGCTGAGCGGTTACTGGGATGCCAGCATTGGCGGCTGGGATGCCAAGAGCTATCAGAATGTCCCTGGCCAGCATCAAAAACTGTGGGACCTGGGCTTTACCCCCGTGTTCCGTTTTGAAAATACGAATAAGCTGGGTTTTTATGCGGAAGCCGGCATCGGCGTGCACATGCTATCGAAACTGTACAACAACGACGATGACCGCCTGTCGACCCACTTCCAGTTCGGCGACCATATCGGCGTCGGCTATATCTTCAATAACAAATGGGAAGTCGCTGCGAAGATCCAGCATTTCTCGAACGGCGGCTACAAGAAACCGAATAGCGGCGTCAATTACATAAACGTCAAAGTCGCTTACCATTTTTAATGCTTGTGATACATGACAAAGGCAGCGCGCAGCGCTGCTTTTTTTACGCCTGCTGAACAGCCGGGGTCAGACCCTCAATGCCGCTAACGCAAAGGCCATTGCTAACGGGCGAGGGGATCTGACCCCAGCCTTCGCTTGGGGCTAACACTAAAACCAGCAGACGAAAAAAAACCCGACCATTTCTGATCGGGTTTTTCTCTACTGCGAATAACAAGCCTGACGATAACCTACTTTCACACTGGTTGCAGCACTATCATCGGCGCAAAGTTGTTTC
>NZ_JBNYXT010000054.1:0-24709 GCF_051380795.1 Janthinobacterium leeuwenhoeki | reverse complement strand
GATGACCATAGCAAGTTGGTCCCACCCCTTCCCATCCCGAACAGGACCGTGAAACAACTTTGCGCCGATGATAGTGCTGCAACCAGTGTGAAAGTAGGTTATCGTCAGGCTTGTTATATAAAAAAACCCCGCTAGCTGCGGGGTTTTTTTTCGTCTGCAGCATTCATCGCACTAGATGCCCCAGGTAATGCTTTCACCTTCCGCCTTGGCCGCGCGCAGCATTTCCATCAATGGATAGGCGCGCTGTGAAAAATGCACTTTCTGCGCACGTGCATGTGTGCCCGTTTCGCCATCTTCCAAGGTTTCCGGCGTATGCGCATCGTGTTCGATGTCATTTTCCGGATGCAGTTTGCTTTCCGCGACTTCTTTTTCCAGCAAGGCCAGGGCATCGCCCGCTTCCGCTGGCGTGATGACGCCGCGCGTGGGATTCTTGTGCAGGATGTCGAGGATACGCTGGGCATGTTCCTGGTACATCAGCACTTCAGGGGAAGATTTGGATTTGAATGAGATCAACATAAGCGCTTTCTGAAACTTGTTGTTAGTGTCGAAACAATATCACGACTTGAAATGTCGCACAGGCCGTCCAATTGCCCGGATTGCATATTTGCAAGCCGGATACGGCCATCTGTTGGACAACGCACGCATTTACAAGGGCTGGCTGAGCGTGAAAATATCCATTTAAGCGATCATTAAGTCTCAATCCAGTTTTACCGAGTCCATGAAGGTGTTGATGGTGTCACGCGACAGCTTGCTTTCTTCACCGAGAATGATGATCTGGAAGATGTGCTTGTCCTGCGCCATAAAACGCCCGACCAGCAAGACGGGCTTGCCTTGCTGCGTGCCCGTCGCTTCGATGCTCAGCGAGCTGCGTTGATGGCTGCCGGCCGCCGTACTGCTGGCAGCCGAGGCCAGCTTTTCGCTGCGCACGGTGCCGTTGATATTTTTCAACAGGGCCGTCTTCATGGCGGGCAGGGCTGCCTGTGCCTGTTCCGCGCTGTCGAGCACCGCGCTGCCGATGGCGAAGGTAGCGCCATCGACTTCGCTGGCCGTCATGGTCAGGCTGACTTTCTTGCCATCGAGATCGACCTCGCGTGTCAGTACGGCCGGCTTGCCTGGAAACAAGGCCGTAAACTGGGCATCGGGGCTGCGGTAGTCGCGCCAGTCGAATTTCGGACTGCAGGCTGACAGGACGCTGGCAGCCGCGAGCGTCGCCAGAAAGAGGGCAAGTGATGTTTTTTTCATCAGCAGATGGTAGCAGTACCGTCAATCACGCGCAATCGCGTACGCGTGGCGTTCACTGGCCGCCTTACATTTCACGCAGCACGCGCCGGTACTGGATCGCTTCGGCAAGGTGCGCTTGCGTGATGGCGGGGCTGTCCGCCAGGTCCGCGATGCTGCGCGCCACGCGCAGTACCCGGTGGTAGGTACGGGCAGACCAGTGCAATCGCGTCATGGCGCCATGCAGCAACTGTTCGCCATGTGGCTCCAGGCGGCAATGCTGTTCGATTTCCGTGTTGCTCAGGCGCTGGTTGGATTTTCCCTGGCGTGCCAGTTGCAAGGCATAGGCTGCCGCCACCCGCGTGGCGATGCGTTGCGTGCTTTCGCCGGCGCCGGCCTGCCGCCCCAGCGCCGCCGGCGGCAGGGCGGCCACTTCAATCTGTAGGTCGATACGGTCGAGCAACGGGCCGGACAGGCGATTGTGATAGCGCAGCACGGCGTCTGGCGTACAGCGGCAACGGCCGGAAGCGTGACCTAGATAGCCGCACGGGCAGGGATTCATGGCGGCGATCAACTGAAAGCGGGCTGGAAACTCGGCCTGGCGGGCCGCGCGTGAAATGCTGATCACGCCCGATTCCATGGGTTGGCGCAGCACATCGAGCACCCGGCGCTGGAATTCGGCGATTTCATCGAGAAACAGCACGCCGCAGTGTGCCAGCGAGATTTCTCCCGGACGTGGCACATTGCCGCCGCCCACCAGGGCCACGCCGGACGCCGTCTGGTGCGGTGCCCGATAGGGGCGGCGTTTCCAATGTTCAACTTTGAAGTGGCCGCCCAGCGAATGCACGGCAGCCGATTCCAGCGCCTCCTCATCGCTCATGGGCGGCAGTACGCCGGGGAAGCGGCTGGCCAGCATGGTCTTGCCTGCACCTGGCGGTCCCACCATCAGGACGTTGTGACCGCCCGCTGCCGCCACTTCCAGTGCGCGCCGCGCCTGTTGCTGCCCTTGCACGTCGGCAAAGTCGGGATAGGGAAAAGCGTGCACTGCCAGCACGGGCTGGTGGCGCTGCAGGGCTGTCTGGCTGGCGGGCGCAGCAAAATGCGCGCAGACTTCGAGCAGGCTATGGGCGGGATAGATGCAGGCATCGCTGACCAGTGCTGCCTCGTCCGCGTTCGCCTGCGGCAGGATGAAGGCGCGTGGCGCACCCGACTGGCTGCGCTGCATGGCAAAGGTCATGGCCAGGGCGCCGCGGATGGGGCGCAGCTGGCCCGATAGCGACAGTTCGCCCGCGAATTCATAGCGGTGCAGTTGGTCGCCCGGCAACTGGCCGGAGGCGGCCAGGATGCCCAGCGCAATGGGCAAGTCGAAGCGGCCCGATTCCTTGGGCAAGTCTGCGGGCGCCAGATTGGCCGTAATGCGTCGCGCCGGCATGTCAAAGCCGCAGTTTTGCAGCGCGGCACGAACGCGGTCGCGCGATTCCTTCACTTCCGTATCCGGCAGGCCAACAATCGTAAACGAGGGCAAGCCGTTGGCAAGGTGGACTTCGACACTTACCTCGGGTGCCTCCATGCCGGCCAGGGCGCGGCTTTTCAGGACGGCCAGACTCATCAGACTCCCCTGTGGCGCGGGCGCGCGCAGGGTCAGTCTAGCGCTTGAAAAGGAAAGCGGCTTGAGGTATGCCAGCAGGGCCGCCGATAACGGGGCCTTGCTGCCGGCATGTTACACCTTGGCCTTGGACTCGTTCAGGCGCGTTTCCAGTTCGATCAGTCGCAATTCCAGCGCGTCCAGCTTGGCGCGGGTCTTGGCCAGCACTTGCGCCTGGATATCGAATTCTTCGCGCGTGACGAGATCGAGGCGGGCGAAGCCCTGGGTCATCATCGATTTCACATTTTTCTCGATATCCTTGGCCGGCGAATTTTCGATGGCTTGGTGGATCTTGCCTTGCAAGTCGTTAAAGAAGGTATTCATGTCCATGGTCAGTCCTTTTATGGTGCGGCCTGTGCATCGCACCATTGCGGTGCACAGCGGCGTTAATCTGGTGCGTAACTGGGCGCTTCATCGTGCTTCAGCAGTCCGTATTCGCATTCCTGCTGGTGTGCAGGGTATGTGTGGACGGAAATGCACCTGTCAAGGTAGCAAGAGAGCTGGCACGTATTCTGCTAAAGAAGTGATGAACGCTTTGTGATCTCCAGCCAAGATTTTAAACCTCAACCGCTTTAAAAGTTCAATAAAAGGGAATCGCCATGAAGAATCTGTCCAAGAACATGACTTTAGTAGCAGCGTTGACGCTGGCCATGACCGCCGTGTGCGGTAGCGCCCTGGCCCAGGATGCAGTGGCGGCGCCTGCTGCAGCCGAAGCCGTAGCCGATAACGTGGTGAGCTACAACGTGGCGCTGACCAGCGACTACCGTTACCGCGGCATCTCGCAAAGCCGTTTGAAACCGGCCATCAGCGGTGGTGCCGACTATACCCACAATCCGACGGGCCTGTATGTGGGCACCTGGTTGTCGAGCATCAAATGGATCAAGGATGGCGGCGGCGATACCAACCTGGAATGGGATATCTACGGCGGCAAGCGAGGCGAGATCAGCAAGGATTTTACCTATGACGTGGGCGGCTTGTACTACTTCTATCCGTCGAATGGGCTGAGCACCAATGCGAACACCTTCGAGCTGTACGGCCAGCTCGGTTATGGTCCGCTGTACATCAAGTACTCGCACTCGACCACCAATCTGTTCGGCGTCGCCGACAGCAAGAACAGTGGCTACCTCGACGTGGGCGGCAACTTCGACCTGATCGACGGCTACATCATGAACGTGCATGTGGGCCGCCAGAAAGTCGAGCACAACGATGCCCTCAGCTACAACGATGTCAAGATCGGCGTGACCAAGGACTTCGGCATGGCGACCGTTTCCCTGGCTGCCGTGAAGGCCAATATCACGTCGCTGGCACCGAACGGCAAGAATCTGGCGAAATCCGGGCTCGTGCTGACCGTGTCCAAAACCTTTTAAGCGAGACTGCCATGAAAATGATTACTGCAATCATTAAACCGTTCAAACTGGACGAAGTACGCGAAGCCTTGTCGGCTATCAATGTGCAAGGCATTACCGTGACCGAAGTGAAGGGTTTCGGCCGCCAGAAAGGTCACACGGAACTCTACCGTGGCGCCGAGTATGTTGTTGATTTCTTGCCAAAAACCAAGATTGAAGCGGCCGTCGATGACGCCATTGTCGACCAGGCCATCGAAGCGATCGAAGGTGCCGCGCGTACAGGTAAAATCGGTGATGGCAAGATTTTCGTCTACAACCTGGAACAGGTCATCCGCATCCGTACCGGTGAAACCGGCAACGAAGCGCTCTAAGGGGAATATTGATGCATAAAAATATAACAAAATTGCTCGCCGGGATAGCCTGCCTGTGTGCGTTTGGCGTCGCCACGCCGAGCTTTGCCGATGCGCCCGCCAAGACGGAGGCGGCCACGACCACGGCCGTCGCCGCCCCCGCCGTCACGCCGGTTCCTGACGCAGCAGTACCGGCGGCCGCAGCTCCAGCCCCGGCTGCTGCCGCGCCAGCTGCTGCCCCTGTCGCCAACAAGGGCGACATCAGTTTCATGATGATCAGCACTTTGCTGGTGATCTTGATGACAATCCCCGGCCTGGCCCTGTTTTACGGCGGCCTGGTGCGCTCGAAAAACATGCTGTCGGTGCTGATGCAAGTGTTCATGGTGTTCGCGCTGGTCATCGTGTTGTGGTGTATTTATGGCTACTCGATCGCCTTCACGGAAAAAACGGCCTTCTTCGGTGGCTTCGACCGTCTGTTCCTGAACGGCATCTGGGATCCGGCCAAGGGTACGTTTGCCGCCGCCGCCACCTTCAGCAAGGGCGTCGTCATTCCCGAGTTCGTCTTCGTCGCTTTCCAGGGCACGTTTGCCGCCATCACCTGCGCACTGATCGTCGGCGCCTTTGCCGAGCGCGCCAAGTTTTCCGCCGTGCTGGCCTTTGTCGTGCTGTGGTTCACGTTCGCCTACCTGCCAGCGGCCCACATGGTCTGGTTCTGGACGGGTCCTGACCTGATCACCAGCGCCGCCACCTCGGCCAGCGAAGCCCTGAAGGCAGGCTGGATCTGGCAAAAAGGCGCGCTGGACTTCGCCGGTGGCACCGTGGTGCACATCAATGCCGCCGTCGCCGGCCTGGTGGGCGCCATCATGATCGGCAAGCGCGTCGGCTACGGCCGCGAATCGATGGCGCCGCACTCGCTGACGATGACCATGATAGGCGCATCCTTGCTGTGGGTGGGCTGGTTCGGTTTCAATGCGGGCTCCTCCCTGGAAGCGGGCGACGTGGCTGCCCTGGCCTTCGTCAACACGCTGCTGGCCACGGCCGCCGCCACCCTATCGTGGGTGTTTGGCGAGTGGATCAGCAAAGGCAAGCCTTCCATGCTGGGCGGCGCGTCCGGCGCGGTGGCCGGCCTGGTGGCGATTACCCCGGCGGCCGGCTTTGTCGGCCCGATGGGCGGCCTGGTCATCGGCTTGCTGGCCGGTGTGGTCTGCCTGTGGGGCGTGAATGGCTTGAAGCGCCTGATCGGCGCCGACGATTCGCTCGACGTGTTCGGCGTGCATGGCGTGGGCGGTATCCTGGGTGCCTTGCTGACGGGTGTGTTTGCTGCGCCACAGCTGGGCGGCCAGGGCGTTTTCGACTATGTCACCAACAAGATGTCGGCGGATCCGTATTCGATTGGCCACCAGGTGTGGGTGCAGGCGCAAGCCGTCGGCACCACCATTCTCTGGTCTGCCATCGTCTCCGTCATCGCCTATAAACTGGTCGACATCGTCATCGGCCTGCGCGTGCCGGAAGAAGAAGAGCGTGAAGGCCTCGATATCACCAGCCATGGAGAGCAGGCATATCATGGTTAAATGATAATTGTCTGGCATGCCAGCGCCCCGGCGCGGTATGTCCGGCTGGAAAAGGCGCCTCATCGAGGTGCCTTTTTTTCGTTGTGGGAATGTAAAAGGTCTTTAAAACAAGGCTTTTGCCCCGATTTGGGGTACTTACACGGTAATATAGTCGGCAGTTCTGTGTGCTTTTTTGAATACTGCACATAATTTAAGGATGTAACTATGGTTCCCCATCTCGTCACGGCCCTGACCGGACCCCTGCTCGACCTCGAAAAAAAGATTCTGGCCGCGACGCCGGCCATTGAGCGCTGGTTTCGCATGGAGTGGCAAGAGCACACGCCGCCCTTCTATTGCTCGGTAGACTTGCGCAATGCCGGCTACAAGCTGGCGCCCGTCGATACCAATTTGTTCCCTGGCGGTTTTCATAACCTGGCCACGGAAATGCTGCCCTTGTCCGTGCAGGCTGCCATGGCTGCCATCGACAAGTATTGCCCGGACGCCCGCAACCTGCTGATGGTGCCGGAATTGCACAACACCACGCCGCAATACTTGCAAAACGTGGCGCGATTGATGCAGATCTTCCGCCAGACGGGGCTGCATGTGCGCCTCGGCTCATGGTCGCCCGAGATCACCCAGCCGACACCGCTGGCGTTGCCAGATGGCAACATGCTCGTCATCGAGCCGCTCGTGCGCCTGAATAACGGCCGCCGCCTGGGCTTGAAGGATTTCGACCCGTGCACGATTCTGCTGAATAACGACTTGTCGGACGGCATCCCCGATATCTTGCAAAATATTCATGAGCAAAGCCTGCTGCCGCCCTTGCATGCGGGCTGGGCCTTGCGCCGCAAGAGCAACCACTACACGGCCTATGATGAAGTGGTGAAAAAATTCGGCAAGATGATCGATGTCGACCCGTGGATGCTCAATCCTTTCCACGCCAAGTGCAGCGACGTGAACTTCCAGGAAGGCGAGGGCGAAGACGCGCTGGCCGCCAGCGTCGACGTGCTGCTGGCCAAGATCCGCAAGAAATACAAGGAATACGGCATCAAGGAAAAGCCTTTCGTCATCGTCAAGCCCGATGCGGGCACGTATGGCACGGGCATCATGACGGTGCGCGACGCCAGCGAAGTGCGCGACTTGTCGCGCAAGCAGCGCGACAAGATGTCCATCGTCAAGGACGGCAAGGTCGTCACCGACGTCATCATCCAGGAAGGCGTGCCGACCTTTGAAAGCATCAAGGATGCCGTGGCTGAGCCCGTCGTCTACATGATCGACCGCTACGTGGTGGGTGGCTTTTACCGCGTGCATGCGGAACGGGGGGTGGACCAGAACCTGAACGCGCCTGGCTCGCAGTACGTGCCGCTGGCGTTTGCCCAGCAGCATGCCGTGCCGGATTTGAAGGCCAAGCCGGGCACGGCCGCGCCGAACCGCTTCTATGTGTATGGCGTGGTGGCGCGCCTGGCCTTGCTGGCCGCGTCGCTGGAAATGGAGCGCACGGACCCGAATCCCGAGGTGTATTGATCCATCCCTGCCGCTTGCCGGGCGCGGTGACTACCGCGCCTGGCGATCTCGGCTAGAATCAAGCATTCCTTATCCAGGTTCCCCGATTGGACGCACCATGAAAATTGCATTCCTTGCCGACCCGCTGGCAGGCTTCAAGACTTACAAAGATTCCACTTTCGCCATGATGCGCGAGGCGGCCAAACGCGGCCACGCCGTCTACGCCTTCGAGCAGAAGGACATGGCGCTGGAAGAGGGCATCGTCACGGCATTGGTCAAACACATCGAGCTGACAGGCGACGAACACGACTGGTACAAGGTGGTCTCCACCGAAGAAGTGCGCCTGTCGACCCTGGACGCCATCATCGAGCGCAAGGACCCGCCGTTCGACATGGAATACGTGTACGGTACGTATTTGCTGGAACTGGCGGAAAAGCAGGGCGCGCACGTCTTCAACAAGCCGTCCGCCATCCGCGACAACAATGAAAAGCTGGCTATCGCCCAGTTTTCCGAATTCACCTCGCCGACCCTGGTGACGTCGAACGAAGCGCGCCTGCGCGCCTTCCACGCCAAGCACCAGGACGTCATCTTCAAGCCGCTCGACGGCATGGGCGGCACGGGCATCTTCCGCGTCAAGGCCGATGGCCTGAACCTGGGCGCCATCATCGAGACCTTGAGCGAGAACGGCGCGCAAACCATCATGGCGCAGCGTTTTATCGCCGACATCGACAAGGGCGACAAGCGCATCCTCGTCATCGGTGGCAAGCCGGTGCCGTTTTCGCTGGCGCGCATCCCGCAGGCGGGCGAAGTACGGGGCAACCTGGCCGCCGGCGGCAAGGGCGTGGCGCAGCCATTGACGGCGCGCGACCTGGAAATCGCTGAAAAACTGGGCCCGATCCTGGCCGCGCGCGGCCTGATGCTGGTAGGATTGGACGTGATCGGCGACTATCTGACGGAAGTCAATGTCACCAGCCCGACCTGCTTCCAGGAAATCATGCAGCAGACGGGTTTTGACGTGGCGGCCATGTTTGTCGACGCCGTCGAGCATGGCGTTGCGCAAACGCAGCAGCGCTAAAAGGTGAAATGACTATGGTAGGGATTTTGCTCATGACACATGCACCGCTGGGACAGGCATTCATCGCCGCTTGCGCGCATGTGTTTCGGGGGCCAACGGAACGTTTTGAAGCCATCGACGTCGTCGCCGACCAGGATCTGGGGGAAGTGCAAAAGATGGCGTCGGACGCCATCTGCCGCCTCGATGACGGCTCTGGCGTGCTGGTGATTACTGACGTAAAGGGCGGCACGCCGTCGAACTGCTGCAACAAGCTGGCCGATGCGGGCAGGGTGGAAGTCATCGCCGGCATCAGCTTGCCGATGCTGCTGCGCGCCATCACGTATCGCCGCGACACGCTTGACGTGGTGGTGGAGATGGCGCTGGCCGGTGCGCAAAGCGGCGCCGTGCGCGTCGATAACCGCATTCGCGTGGGCGAGTAAAGAGTGACATGGCCGCCGCCCTGAAGGCGGCGGGTTTTATAGGCAAGGGCTGGCAATAATGCAGTGCATTCAGGGATAGAGACCATACAAAAATGATTCAAAGAGAACTCGAAATCATCAACAAGCTGGGACTGCACGCACGCGCCTCCGCCAAATTTACCCAGCTCGCCGCCAAGTTCAAGAGCGACGTCTGGCTGACACGCAACGCGCGCCGCATCAACGCCAAGTCCATCATGGGCGTGATGATGCTGGCTGCCGGCAAGGGCGCGAAAGTGACCCTGGAAGCCGAGGGTGATGATGAGCTGGCATGTGTCGATGCGCTCACCGCCCTGATTAATGACAGGTTTGGCGAAGGCGAGTAATGCCCGCCGAACGCAGCCGCAGCCGCATTCCGACAGGTCACCCCATGGCATCTTTCACGCTCCACGGCATCCCGGTCTCCCGCGGCATCGCCATTGGCCGCGCGCACCTGCTGGCGCCGGCCGCCCTTGACGTCAAACATTACCTGGTCGCCCAGGAACAGATCGAAGCCGAAGTCCAGCGCCTGCAAAGCGCCATCGCCACCGTCCACAAGGAACTGCAAACCCTGTGGAACGAGTTGCCCAAGGATGCGCCCACGGAACTGGGCGCCTTCATCGATGTGCACGCGCTGATCCTGTCCGATCCGATGATTTCCGAAGCGCCGCTCGACATCATCCGCAAGCGCCACTACAACGCCGAATGGGCGCTGCTGACGCAGATCGATGAATTGTCGGCCCAGTTCGACGAAATCGAAGACCCGTATTTGCGCGAACGCAAAGCCGACATCCAGCAGGTTGCCGAACGCGTCTTGAAAGTCTTGCTGGGCACCGAGCAGCTGTTGCCCAAGGCGACCGCCGAAGATGAATTGATGGCGCAGATGATCGTCGTCGCCCACGATATCTCGCCGGCCGACATGCTGCAGTTCCGCGACCGCTCCTTCATCGGTTTCATTACCGACGTGGGCGGGCAGAACTCGCACACCGCCATCGTCGCGCGCAGCCTGGATATCCCGGCTGCCGTCGGCATGTCGCAGGCGTCGATGCTGATCGAACAGGACGACTGGCTGATCATCGATGGCGACGCCGGCGTGGTCATCGCCAACCCCAGCACGCTGGTGCTGGAGCAGTACCGTGAGCGCCAGGTGGCCATGCAGCGCGCGCGCAAGAAGCTGGGCAAGCTGAAAAAGACGCCGGCCGTGACCAAATGCGGCACGCCCATCACCCTGCTGGCGAATATCGAATTGCCCGAGGATTGCGCGTTTGCGCTGGAATCGGGCGCCAGCGGTGTGGGTCTGTTCCGCTCCGAATTCCTGTTCATGGGCCGCGCCCACAAGATTCCCACCGAGGACGAGCAGTTCGAGGCGTACCGCAACACGGTGCAATCGATGAAGGGCCGTGTGGTGACCATCCGCACGCTCGACATCGGTGCCGACAAGCCGCTCGACCAAGCCGACCATACGGCCTTGAACCCGGCCCTGGGCTTGCGCGCCATCCGCTACTGCCTGGCCGAACCGCAATTGTTCCTGACGCAGCTGCGGGCGATTCTGCGCGCTTCGGCTTTTGGCAAGGTGCGCATCCTGATTCCCATGCTGGCGCATGCCTTCGAGATCGATCAGTCGCTGGCCATGATCGCCCAGGCGAAGGCCAGCCTGCGCGAGGAGGGCGTCAAGTTCGACGATGAAGTCGAAGTGGGCGCCATGATCGAGATACCGGCCGCCGCGCTGGCGCTGCCCATGTTCGTCAAGCGCATGGATTTCCTCTCGATCGGCACGAATGATCTGATCCAGTACACCTTGGCCATCGACCGGGTCGACTACGAAGTGGCGCATTTGTACAATCCGCTGCACCCGGCCGTGCTGCAACTGATCTCCATGACGATCGCCGCCGGCCACAAGGCGGGCATCGACGTGGCCGTGTGCGGCGAAATGGCGGGCGACGTGAAGCTCACGCGCTTGCTGCTGGGCATGGGACTGCGCGAGTTTTCCATGCACCCGGCACAACTGTTGGCGGTCAAGCAAGAGATCCTCAACAGCGATCTGGGCCAGATTGCACCACAAATGCGCAAAATTATGCGTTCCATGGAGCCAAATGTGATCGCGGAAGCTGTCCAGCAACTGCAGCTCATGTAAACTGTCATCTTCTCAGCATCAGGACACATCGCGCGCGGCAAGAGGTGTCCTGATGCTAAAGTTGCAGCACCTATCATCGCGGTGCTGCATCGACCATGGCCCGTGGGGCCACCCCCTTTTATAAACCGACACACATGTCATCCATTGGAATCGTTTCGCCGCAAACCATGTATTTTGCGCAACCCCTGCAGCTGCAAAGCGGAGCATCGCTGCGGGACTATATGTTGATGTATGAAACCTACGGCAGCCTGAACGCCGACAAATCGAACGCGGTGCTGGTTTGCCACGCCCTGAATGCCTCGCACCACGTGGCTGGCGTCTACGCGGACGAGCCGAAGAGCACGGGCTGGTGGGACAATATGGTCGGTCCCGGCAAGCCGCTCGACACCAACAAGTTCTTCGTCATCGGCGTCAACAACCTGGGTTCCTGCTTCGGTTCGACGGGCCCCATGCACACCAATCCCGCCACCGGCAAGCCATATGGCGCCTCTTTTCCCGTCGTGACGGTGGAAGACTGGGTCAGCGCGCAGGCGCGCCTGGCCGATGAACTGGGCGTCAAGCAGTTCGCCGCCGTGATGGGCGGCTCGCTGGGCGGCATGCAGGCGCTGGCGTGGAGCATCATGTTCCCCGAGCGGCTGCGCCACTGTGTGGTGATCGCCTCGACGGCCAAGCTCTCGGCACAGAACATCGCCTTCAATGACGTGGCGCGCCAGGCCATCCTGTCCGACCCCGATTACCATGGCGGCGACTTCTATGCGCACGGCGTGGTGCCGAAGAACGGCTTGCGCGTGGCGCGCATGGTGGGCCACATCACGTATCTGTCGAACGACGACATGGCCGAAAAATTCGGCCGCAAGCTGCGCGATGCGGCGCAGACGGGCGACTACAAATTCGGCTTCGGCATCGATTTCGAGATCGAATCGTACTTGCGCTACCAGGGCGACAAGTTCTCCGAGTACTTCGACGCCAACACGTATTTACTGATCACCAAGGCGCTCGACTACTTCGACCCGGCGCGCGCGCATGGCGGCGACCTGGCCAAGGCCCTGTCGGGCACGAAGGCCAAGTTCTTCCTCGCCTCGTTCTCAACCGACTGGCGCTTCTCGCCCGAGCGCAGCCGCGAAATCGTCGAGGCGCTGGTGTGCAACCGCCGCCAGGTGACCTATGCGGAAATCGACGCGCCGCACGGCCACGACGCCTTCCTGCTGGAAGATGCGCGCTACATGAATATGGTGCGCGCCTATTATGGCCAGGTATGGAACGACATAGGGGCGGGCTTGCCCGCTCCTGCACAGCACACCGCCGTCCGCCAGGGCGCGAAGGAGACCGCATGACTTTTGACGAATTGAGCGCGCTGCGCCCCGACCTGGCCTTCATCGCCCACTGGGTGCCGAACAACGCGCACGTACTGGACGTGGGCTGCGGCGAAGGCGTGATGCTGCAGTACCTGCAAAGCGACAAGGAGTGCAGCGGCTATGGCATCGAGATCGCCGACGACAAGGTGCTGGCCAGCACCCTGCGCGGCGTGAACGTGATTCAGCAAGACATGGAAAAGGGCCTGGCCATCTTTGGCGACAACAGCTTCGATACGGTGCTGTGCCTGTCGTCGCTGCAGATGATGAAGCAGGTCGAGCCGCTGCTGCGCGACATCGTGCGCGTGGGCGCCGAGGCCATCGTCTCGTTTCCCAACTTCGCCTATTGGCCGCACCGCGTGGCATTGCTGAAAGGGCGCATGCCCGTGTCGAAATCGCTGCCGTATCAGTGGTACGACACGCCCAACGTGCGCTGCGCAACCATCAATGACTTCCGCGAACTGGCCGAGGAATGCGGCCTGGAAGTGATCGAATGCGTGGCCCTGGCCGAAGGCAAGATGGTCTCCGTGCTGCCGAACCTGCGCGGCGACCTGGCCGTCTTCCGCCTGCGTAAAAAAGCGGTGCACTGATGACCAAAAGCCCGGCGCCTGGCTGGCGTTCCTATGCCAATGGCCGCATGCTGGCCGTGCTGGTGCTGGGCTTCAGTTCCGGTCTGCCCCTGTTCATCCTGCTGTATCTGCTGCAGGCATGGCTGGCCAAGTCGGGCTTGAACGTCAAGGCGCTGGGGCTGTTCGCCCTGGTGCAGTTTCCGTATATCTGGAAATTCCTGTGGGCGCCCCTGATGGACCGCTACCGCATCCTGGGACTGGGACGCCGGCGCGGCTGGATGGCCGCCACGCAAGTGGCGCTATTCTTTGCCATCGGCGGCATGGGCATGCTGGATCCGCTCACGCAGATCGGCCTGATCGCGGCGGCTGCCGGTGGCGTGGCCTTTCTGTCGGCCAGCCAGGATATCGTCATCGACGCCTACCGGCGCGAAATCCTCAGCGATAACGAGCAGGGCCTGGGCGCCGCCGTCATCGTCAACGCGTATAAAGTGGCGGGCATGGTGCCGGGCGCGCTGTCGCTGATCCTGGCCGACCGCATGCCGTGGCAGCCCGTCTTCTGGATCACGGCCGCCTTCATGTTGCCGGGGTTTGTCTGCACCTTGCTGATCAGGGAGCCGACCGTCTATGGCTCGCCGCCGAAGACCATGCGCGAAGCGATCATCTTGCCGTTCCAGGAGTTCATTGCGCGCGATGGTTGGCGTAACGCAATGTGGATCCTTGCTTTCGTATTACTCTACAAAATCGGCGACAGCATGGCCACGGCGCTGGCGACGAAGTTTTATCTGGATCTGGGTTTTTCCATGACGCAGATCGGCCTGGCCGCCAACACCACGGGTTTCTGGGCCAGCCTGGCCGGCGGCGTGGTGGGCGGCATATGGATGCTCAAGCTGGGCATCAACCGTGGCCTGTGGGTGTTTGGCGCGCTGCAGGCGATCGCGATTTTGGGATTCGCCTGGCTGGCGCAGGTGGGGCCGAACACCATGCTCTTGAGCGCCGTGATCGGTTTTGAAGCTTTCGCCAGCTTGGGCCTGGGTGCCGCCGCCTTTGTCGCGTTCCTGTCGCGCACCACGGACCCGCGCTACACGGCCACGCAATATGCACTGTTTTCCAGCCTGAGCGCCGTGCCGCGCACCTTGATCAATGCCTCGGTGGGCTTTCTGGTCGCCGAGCTGGGCTGGTTCTCGTTTTTCATCGTTTGCTTCTTCCTGGCCTTCCCGGCCATGATGATGCTGCCTAAAATCGCTCCATGGAGGTCTGCCAATGGCACCAATATCCCTTAAACGTTACACCATCCTGGCCAGCCTGTGCGCGGCCACCGCGCTGGCGCCGCTGTCCGTCTTCGCCCAGCAGGCGACGGTACAGGATGGCATCAAGGTGCGTCCTTTGTCGACTTCGCGCATCTTTGCCGGCGGCGCCGATTTCAATGCAGAATCGAAGCAGCAATATACGCAGCTGGTCAACGAAGCGAAGGAAAAAAATGCGCTGGTGCCGGACAGCGATCCGCAGGTCAAGCGCCTGCGCGCCATCGCCCAGCGCATCATCCCGTTCGCCACGCGCTGGAACGAGGCGGCGGCCAGCTGGAACTGGCAGATCAACCTGCTCAATTCGGACGAGGTCAACGCCTTTTGCATGCCGGGCGGGCAGATCGCTTTTTACAGCGGCATCATCACCAAGCTGAACCTGACCGACGATGAAGTGGCCGTCGTCATGGGGCATGAAATTTCGCACGCCTTGCGCGAACACTCGCAGGCGCAGGCAGGCAAGGGCAACCTGGCCGCCGTTGGTGCCAAGCTGGCCGGCGCCGGCCTGTCGGCCTGGCTCGGCGTCGACCCGAATCTGACCAGCACCGCCACGAACATGGCGGCCAAGGGCGTGATGCTGAAGTTCTCGCGCGACGATGAGCGCGAAGCGGACCTGATCGGCATGGACCTGGCCGCGCGCGCCGGTTTCGATCCGCGCGCCGGCGTGGTGCTGTGGCAGAAGATGGCGGCCGTGAGCGCGGGCGCGCCGCCGGAATTCCTCTCGACCCACCCGTCGGGCAAGGACCGCATCTCGCAGATGAACAGCCACATGGCGCAAGTGCTGCCCCTGTACGCGCGCAGCAAGGGCGTCAGCGTGGACGCCTTGCCGCCATACCGCAGCAACGCCATCGCGCAGCGCTAGGATGTCGAACCGCCACACCGCCGCACCCTTGCCCATGCGCGACGGCGTGGCGCCCAGCTATCTGTGGCTGCCGGAAGGGCAGTGGCCCGACATGCTGTCGTTTCTGCTCGATCGCTATCCGCAGATCAGCGCCGCGCAATGGCAGGATCGCATGGCGCGCGGTGACGTGGTCAATGGCGAGGGGGGCGTGCTGGCGCCCGACAGCGCATACCGGCGCGGCATGCGCATTTTTTACTACCGCGAGCTGGAACGCGAAACGCCGATCCCTTTCCAGGAAGAGATCCTGTTCCAGGACGAGCACCTGGTGGTGGTCGACAAGCCACACTTCTTGCCCATGACGCCGGGCGGGCGCTTCGTGCAGGAGACCTTGCTGACGCGCCTGAAGAAAAACCTGGGTTGCAGCGAGCTGACGCCGATTCACCGCCTCGACCGCGAGACGGCTGGCGTGGTGATTTTTTCGCGCCAGGTGGCCAGCCGTGGCGCCTATCAGTCCCTGTTCCAGCGCCGCGAAGTGTGCAAGACGTACGAGGCGCTGGCGCCGCGCCTGGCTGGCCGTGATTTTCCATTCACCTACCGCAGCCGCATGGTCGAGGGCGCGCAGTTTTTCCTCATGCGCGAGGAGGCGGGCGAGCCGAATTCGGAAACCATCATCGATGTGATCGAGCGGCGCGGCGCGGTGAACCTGTACCGGCTGCAGCCGCACACGGGCCGCAAGCACCAGCTGCGCGTGCACCTGGCCGCGCTGGGCATCCCCATCGTCAACGATGCGTTTTACCCGGTGGCCTTGCCATGCAAGGAAGACGACATGTCACAGCCCTTGCAACTGCTGGCGCGCGCGATCGATTTCACTGACCCTTTGAGCGGCGAGCCGCGCCATTTTGAGAGCCGGCGCATGCTGGCGTAACCCGACACCCCCATTGGCGTGTCAACCATGTTGTCGGATTACGGCCCTGCGGTCCTAATCCGACCTACGATAGATCAGGCGTAGATCGGCTTAGCGCGAAGCGCGTAAGCCGACAACACCCGCGACGTGTCAAAGATCAGCCCTTGACCGTGTAATCGATAATCAAGGGCGCGTGGTCGGAAAAGCGCTCGTCCTTGTAGACGCTGACCGTGTGCGCCTGGGCCGCGATGCCGGGCGTGGCGACGTGGTAGTCGATGCGCCAGCCGACGTTTTTCGCGTAGGCTTGCCCCCGGTTGCTCCACCAGGTGTACTGGTCTTCGCGCTTGTCCAGGCCGCGGTGCACGTCGACAAAGCCCACTTCGTCGAAGACGCGCGTCAGCCACGCGCGCTCTTCCGGCAGGAAGCCGGAATTTTTCTTGTTGCCCTTCCAGTTCTTCAGGTCGATTTCGTGGTGGGCGATATTCCAGTCGCCACAGATGACCACTTCACGACCCAGCGCCTTCAATGCCAGCAGATGCGGCAGGAACAGTTCCATGAAGCGGAATTTGGCTTCCTGGCGCTCCGGGCCGGACGAGCCGGATGGGCAGTACACGGAAATGACGGACAGCAGGCCAAAATCACAGCGCACGTAGCGGCCTTCGGCGTCGAATTCAGGGTTGCCGAAGCCGATATGCACGGCGTCCGGTTCGACCTTGCTGTACACGCCCGTGCCGGAATAGCCTTTTTTCTCGGCGTAGTGGAAATGGCCATGGTAGCCGTGCGGATTGAGGAATTCCGGCGTCATGTCGGGCAGCTGCGCCTTCAATTCCTGCACGCAGATGAAATCGGCCGTCTGCGTGCCCATCCAGTTGAAAAAGCCTTTTTTAGCGGCGGAACGGATGCCGTTCAGGTTGGCGGAGATAATTTTTGGCATAGGTTGAGAGTGAAAGAGCGCTGGACGGGGCCGGCGGGCGCGGCATGGCGATTGTCTCGCCGGTGCGCGCGGATTAAAATACAGGCACTTTTAAAAAATGAGGCTAATGTGAATAATTTACGCCAGCAGTTTATCGCGTTTTCAGTATCCAAGGGAGTCTTGCGGTTTGGCGAGTTCACCACCAAGGCCGGACGCCAGTCGCCGTACTTCTTCAATGCGGGCCTGTTCCATGATGGCGCCACCCTGGCCGAACTGGCGCAGTTCTACGCGCAGACCCTGCTCGACTCGGGCGTGGAATTCGACATGCTGTTCGGCCCCGCCTACAAGGGCATCACCCTGGCGTCGGCTACCGCCGTGGCGTTGGCCGGCAAGGGTCGCAACACCTCGTTCGCCTTCAACCGCAAGGAAGCCAAGGACCATGGCGAAGGCGGTACCATCGTCGGCGCCAAGCTGCATGGCAAGGTTGTCATCATTGACGATGTGATCTCGGCCGGCACCTCGGTGCGCGAATCGGTGGACATGATCCGCGCCGCTGGCGCCGAGCCATGCGCCGTGCTGATCGCCCTGGACCGCATGGAGCGTTCGGGCCCGGACGGCCAGTTGTCGCCAAGTTCGGCGGTGCAGGAAGTGTCGAAACAGTACGGCATCCCCGTCATCTCGATCGGCAACCTGGATGACTTGTTCGGCTACCTGAATGGCGCGGGCGCCGATCCGGAACTGCTGAAATATAAAGAGGCTGTTTCCGCCTACCGCAATCGGTATGGCATTTAAGTAGTCCTCTCCAGCAGCGCCCGCAGCCGCGGGTCGCTGCAGGCGATGGCAGCTTGCGGGTGGCATTGCAACAGCCGCCGCAACAGCGCGCTACCGATGCCGCGCCGGCGGAACGGCGGTTTCACGAACAGCATGTTCACCGTCACCCCGTTCGCGCACTTGCTGATGTCTAGCATGGCCACCTGCTGGCCATCGATCCACGCGCACAGCGCGCTGTCCCCTTGCCAGTCGATCTGCATCACACCAGCCACGGTTTGAGCGCCGCATGCAGGCCCAGGGCGAACAGCCCGACAAAAAAGCATCGCTTGAATACTGGCTGCGCGATGCGCCCGCGCAGCCATTGACCGGCCAGCATGCCGGCCAGCGCCGGCAGCAGCGCATACGCGGAAGCACCCGCCGCGCCCAGGCTGAAGTCGCCGTGCAGGGTCAGACTGGCCCCCAGCGCCACGGTCGATA
The DNA here is from genome assembly GCF_051380795.1 of Janthinobacterium leeuwenhoeki. Lineage (NCBI taxonomy): Bacteria > Pseudomonadati > Pseudomonadota > Betaproteobacteria > Burkholderiales > Oxalobacteraceae > Janthinobacterium > Janthinobacterium leeuwenhoeki. The sequence continues at coordinate 6,326 of NZ_JBNYXT010000054.1, read as the reverse complement.
CGGTAAACGCCAGGCCCAGCGCCTGCACCAGCGCATCGCGCGCCAGTCCCAGCCCTTGCAGATATGGCACGGCGGGGATGACGAAGACGCCCGTGGCGGCCGTCACCAGCCCTGTCAAGGCACCTGCCACGGGCCCCAGCCAGGCTTCGTGCCGCACCGGCACGCGCAACTGCAGCGAGAACAATCCCGCCAGTGCATACAGCATCAGCGCCACGCCCAGCGCGGCGGCGGCCCAGGCGCCGCTGTCGTTCGGCAGCAGGGCGCCGCCCGCCAGGGTGCCGGCCATGACGGCTGCCAGCATGGGCCACAAACGGCGCAGCAGGGCGCGCAGGCCGGGGCCGGCCGCCAGTTGCCAGACATTCGTCACCATCGATGGCACGATCAGCAGGGCGGCCGCCTGCACGGGCTGCATGACGAGGCTGAGCGTGCCCATGGCTACTGTCGGCAAGCCCAATCCGACTACGCCCTTGACGAAGCCAGCGACGAGGAAGCTGGCGCCGACGGCCAGCAGGAATGATGTCTCCATCTTTTTTGTCCAGAGTGATTTTGCGTGGATTCTGCGCTTGCCCGGGGATTTCGCCAAGGTGGATTATATTGAGTCAGCCTTAGTAAAATACGAAGGCTGATAAGATGGCGAAAAGGAGAGCCGCCATGCGCTTTGATCTGGTCGATTTGCAGCTGTTTGTCAACGTGGTGGAGGCGGGCAGCCTGACGGCGGGCGCCGCGCGCAGCCACCTGGCTCTGGCTTCAAGCAGTGCGCGCGTGCGCGGCATGGAAGAAATGCTGGGCATGCCCCTGCTGCTGCGCGGGCGGCGCGGCGTGGAGCCGACGCCCGTGGGCCAGACCTTGCTGCATCACGCGCGCCTCGTATTGTTGCAAATGGAGAAAATGCGCGGCGAACTCGGCGAATTTGCGCGCGGCTTGAAAGGGCAGTTGCGGCTGCTGTGCAATACGGCCGCGCTCAGCGAATTTTTGCCCGAGGCGCTGGGCGCTTTTCTCGACCGCCATCCGAACCTGACCATCGACCTGGAAGAGCGCCTCAGTTACGATATCGTCAAGGCCGTCTCGGAAGGGCTGGCCGACATGGGCATCGTCTCCGATTCGGTCGACATGCGCGGCTTGCAGACGTTTTTGTTCCGCCCCGACCGGCTGGTGGTGATCGCGGCGGCCGACGGTGTGCATCACCGCGCGCTCGGCCAGGATGGCGTCGTCGACTTTGCCAGCGTGCTGGATCACGATTTCATCGGCCTGGCCGACGACAGCGCGATGCAGCAGTACCTGGGCATGCATGCGGCGCGCCTGGGTCGCCCATTGAAGGTGCGCGTGCGCCTGCGCAGTTTCGATGCCGTGTGCCGCATGGTGGCCAGCGGCGTGGGCATCAGCGTGGTGCCGCTGGCGGCGGCCAGCCGCTGCCAGCAGACGATGGCGCTGCGCTGCCTGGAGTTATCCGATCCCTGGTCGGTACGCAATCTCACCATTTGCGTGCGCCAGTTCAGTGAATTACCCCTGTATGCGCGCCAGTTGATCGATCATCTGAAGGCGTGACAGGGCATGACAGGAGCAGCGATGCGTTTTTCAGAAGACAAGATGGCCAGTTTGCTGTGCAGCGACCAGGTCGAGCGGCCCATCCACATCTGGCAGCCACCACAGCCACAACGTCCCCGCGCCGTGATCCTGGCGATCCACGGCGGCATGGCGCATGCGGGCGATTACGTCACGCCGGCGCTGACCTTCCGTCAGCATGGCTTCGCCACCGTCAGCTTCGACATGGTGGGTCACGATGGCAAACGCAAGGTCGATATCCCTTCGTTCGATGCCTTCCTCGACGACGCGGAACTGTTCCTCGCCTGGGTCAAGCAGGCATATCCCGGCGTGCCGATTTTCATCATGGGCCATTCCATGGGCGGCCTGATCGCCACGCACCTGGGGCTGCGGCGCTTTGCGGGCGACCCGGCTATCAAAGGCTTCATCATCTCATCGCCGTATTACGTGAATGCGATTCCAGTGCCGAAGGTGCTGCAGATGCTGTCGGGCTGGCTGGCGCGGCGTTACCCCACGATGAAGGTGCCGCTGGGAAACTTGACCATGTTGCTGACGCACGATCAAAGCATCACTGCGCGCCATTTCCAGGACGAGCGCGATGGCATACGCGCCAGTGCGGCGTCGGTACGCTTCGCCCATGCATTGACGTCGGCGCAAAAGGAACTGGCGGGCGGCTTGTCGGATTGGCGCTTCCCCCTGTTCGCCGTGGTGGCCGGCGACGACAAGCTGGCCGACAGCGGCGCCACGCAAAGCATGCTGCGCAGCGTGCCCGATGGCCTGCTCGATTATCATTTTTATCCGGCCAATTATCATGAGAATTTCAATGAAGTGAACCGCGAGGTGATTTTTGCCGCCATCCTGGCCTGGATGGAAAAACTGCTGGCACCCGTGCCGGCTTGAGGGCCAGGTATCGATATAATCGGATAAATGGATTTTACCGCCGGCACCTGCCGGCCCGGTCCCCGCGGCACAGGGGAATACTCAAGGAACGAACGATGCGCTTGCTGATTGCCCTGTTACTCCCGTGGCTGACCTTTTTCACCATTGGCCGCCCCATTGCCGGCATCATTTGCCTGATCCTGCAAATCACCTTGATCGGCTGGCTGCCAGCGACGATCTGGGCCGTGTATGCGCTGAGCCAGTACAAGACGGACCAGAAGATCGCCGAGGCCATGCGCCGGCGCTAATCTTCTAAGACAGGCCTAAGCTGCGCTTCCTATCTTGATTCAAGCGACATGAGGAGATTGATATGGCATCAGACAGACGCGGTACCTTGAACCTGGCGGCGGCAATGCTGGCCGCCGGGCTGTTGCTGGGAAGTGCGGCGCAGGCGCAGACTGACAGCGCACTGCCGCCCGTGCAGAAAAGCGGGGCGGTGGAATACCTGAGCGGCGGCATCGGCCTCGACGAATCGACGGCCATCCAGAGCGCCAGCCGGCAATGGCCCTTGAGTCTCGTGTTTTCCGTGCAGGCGGCGGGCAAGGCGGAATTTGCCTCCGACGTGAAGCTGGAAATACGCGACGCCAAGGGCGCCGTAGCGCTGGAAACGACGGCCAGCGGACCGTTCCTGCTGGCGAAACTGCCGCCGGGCAGCTACAGCCTGCGCGCTACCCTGGCCGGCAAGGCCCTGGAACGCAAGGTGCAGGTCAAGGCGGGCAGCTCTGCGCGGGTGGAGCTGGTCTGGCCGCCGGGAACGAACCAGGGCCGGCCTTGATGCCGGGCGACTGCAGCCCGATCAACTGACCGCGAGTACGCGCCCTTCGGCGGCGCTTTGCAGTGCCAGTTCGATCAGGCGTATCGTCGCCGCAGCATCTTCCGCCGCCACGGGCGCCGGTGCTCCGTGGCGGATGGCGTCGGCCATGCCCTGGTAAAAGTCCTGGTAGCGGCCCGCCTGCATATCGAGGTGTTCACAATGGCCGTCCGCCTGGGTACCCAGGTGCAGCGCGCCGCGCACGGGATCCACGCCCCAGCCGGACTGTCCCGGCCTGCCGCCCGCCTTCAAGGCGTCTTCCTGCGGGTCGAGGCCAAACTTCACGAAACTGCCCTTGTCGCCATGCACGGCGAAGCGCGCCGTCGGCGCCTTCACCAGGCAGCCCGCTTGCAGCACCACGCGCAGCCGGTCGTAGTACAAAACGATGTGCATATAGTCGACTGCTTGCGCGCCATCGCGCTGCAGGGCGATATCGGCGTACAGCTTTTCAGGCTGGCCGAACAGCTGCATGGCCTGGTCCAGCATGTGCGGGCCCAAGTCGTACAGCAAACCGCCGCCCGGTGCGCCGGACTCGCGCCAGCGCTGGCGGATCTCGGGGCGGAAACGGTCGAAATGCGATTCGACGCTGGCGATGCGCCCCAGCGTACCCTGCGCCAGCAGCGCTTTCAGGGTCAGGAAGTCGCCATCCCAGCGCCGGTTGTGATACACGCTGAGCACCAGCTTGCGTTCTTGCGCCAGCGCGATCAGGCTCTGCGATTCAACGCTGGAAATGGTGAAGGGCTTGTCGACCACCACGTGCTTGCCCGCTTGCAGGGCCGCTTGCGCCAGGCTGAAATGCGCTTCGTTGGGCGCGGCGATGACGACCAGCTCGATGGAGGGATCGGCAAACAGTTGCGCCGCTTCCGCATACACGGTGGCGTTCGGCCAGTCCTTGTGCACGAGTTCAGGTTTGCTGGAGGCGACGGCCGCCAGTTCCAGGGCATCGATGGTAGACAGCACGGGAGCGTGGAAGGTGGAGCCGGCAAAGCCGTAGCCGACCAGGCCGGTTTTGATCTTGTTCATGGCGTGTACACAGGTGCGTGGAAGAATCCATGATCATACCCGCAAGCGGGCGGCGGCAGCGCTGTTGCACTGCTGCTGCGCTGCCGCCGCCCCCGCATTAGTTCAGGCTCCAGACGTATTGCACCTTGACGCTGGCGCTGACAGGCTTGCCGTCAGCCAAGGCCGGCTTGAACGTGCACTTGGCGATCCCGCTGCGTGCTGCCTCGTCGAGGGCCGGATGGCCGCTGCTTTTGACCACGCTCGAGCCCAAGACCTTGCCGGCGGCATCGATGTCGAAGGACATGTTGACCGTGCCCTCTTCCTTCGCCTGTAGCGATGCGGCTGGATAGACCGGTTTGCCGCAGACGCCAAAGTCGATGATGGGACGGCGCTCCAGTACCGGCGCACTGTCGGCGGCGACGGCCTGGCCGTAGATGCCGAGGCAGGCGCCGGCCAGTGCCAGCAGCGGCACGGCCGCTTTCCAGTTCAGGGTTTGTGGTGCAGGGCGCAGCAATCGTTTGATACGTGACATAAGATCTCCTCCGTTGGCCGCCTGGGCCAGGTGGTGGGTTGAGAACTGGAGACGTTCCAGTTCCGAGAGTGCAAGAGCCAGACGCCGCGGTTCGCCCAGTTGTCTTGCTGCGAAATCATCTGCAATATGTTCGCGTTCGAGGCGCACGCCGCGTGAAATCCACCAGACGGCAGGGTGGAAGAACAGCAGCGCTTCGATGGCGTTTTGCAGCAGGTTGACCAGATAATCGTGGCGCCGGATGTGCGCCAGTTCGTGCACCAGCAGCGCATCGAGCAGGTGTGGCGGCATGCCGGTAATCAGCGCTGCAGGCACCAGCACCATGGGGCGCCAGATGCCCGCCGTCAGCGGGCTGGCAATCCCGTCGAGCACGCGCAGGCGCACGGGCCGGGTCACGCCGGCGTCTTGCGCCATGCCCGACAAGCGCGCCTGCCAATGTCCATGGAGGCTGCCGGTCTGGCTGGCGCTGCGTGCTATCCACAGCATGCCCAGCGCCATGCGCACGGCCAGCATGGCGGCGCACAGCGCCCATACGCCGACGATGGCGCGCAGCAACAGGTCCAGGTCGGGCAGGCTGTCTGGCGCCAGCAGGGCTGTGGGCAGCAAGGGACTGGTGAACAGGGCGCCCGTGGCATCGCCACCGGCCAGGCGCAGATACAAGCCCGCCGCCGGCCATGCCAGACAGGCCAGCAGGGCGCCGCAACCGACGGCGTAGCGCGCCTCGGGACGCGCATTACGCAGGGCCGCCCACGCCAGCGCCGTGGCGCAGCCGATCAGCAAACCTTGCCACAGGAAGTGCAGCAGGGTCCAGCCCAGCGCTGGCACGAAGCCGTTCATGCTTGATCATCCTTGAGCATTTTTTCTATCTCTTCGCGTTCGGTGCGCGACACGCCCGTGCGCAGGGCCGCCAGCACCAGCGCCTTGGCCGAACCGGCAAAGGCTTTCTGCATCAATTCCTTGAGCAGGTTCGTCTGCAGGCTGTCCTGCGCCTGGGCCGGCGCGTACACGTGCGAGCGCTGGCTTGCGTCGCGGATCAGCAAACCCTTGCCGTGCATGATCTGCATCAGGCGCAGCACGGTGCCGTAGGTGATGGCCGGCTTGGCCAGCGCCATCGCCTCGTGCACCTGCTTGGCCGTAGCGGCGCCCAGTGGCCACAGTGCTTGCAGCAGATCGAGTTCGGCCGCCGTCGGTTTCGGGATGTCGTGCGTCTTGGCCATGCTGTTTTCCTTTTGCCTGAAATTCAATAAGGTTAGATTAGACGTTATAGACAAAAATGTATACTTTAATTTTCAATGCCGTATAAACGCCTGTCCAGCATGGTGAAAAATGTAGACAAGCTTGTTTATGAGTGGAGTGGCCAGGCGAAAAAAAAAGACGCCGTAGCGTCTAATGCCGTTCAGTTAAGACTGAACGGCATTTTTATTTGGGGCTTGTAAACGTCAGTGTCTGCTGTTAACCTGCCTGGCTATGCTCGACGATACTCTCCACTTTCTTGCCAACCAC
>NZ_JBNYXT010000053.1:0-25529 GCF_051380795.1 Janthinobacterium leeuwenhoeki | reverse complement strand
ACCAAGAACACTGCACAGCTCTTTACCTTGTTCGCCTTTGCCAACCTGGTACTGGCCGGAAGACGTTTTACGATCACCGAATCCCGTAATCCGTCTTGATTGCAGAAAGACGCGAAGTATCGCGTCAACTTGAACGAAAAATGGGCTTGAACGGCTCATCGGTCGCCCATTTGGCGCGCCAACCTCGCCAGAAAACCGAATTGATCAGCGCTTCCCTAGTAGCTATTTTTAGCAACAAATTCGTTCAATAGATGGTAAAAATTTCTAAAAAAATTTAAATTTCTTCATGAAAATCTTTATTTGTAATATAGTATTTACCAGGAGCACTTATGTCACTCGAAAGTGAGACGGTATCGCTCACAAAGCATTTTTTGATGTGGCTAAGCAGACTTTCTCCGGTGGGAACGTAGCTCAGTTGGTAGAGCGGTGGCTTGATACACCACGCGTCGCAGGTTCGATTCCAGCCGTTCCCACCCCAAAGAATTAACTTGCATTTCGATAATTACCAAGGTATTATTGGGGTTAAAATAAGGCAGAGGCGCAGTGATGCGTTGTATCAACTCCTATCTCAGTGGGAGCTTGCCGAATAGATTGAGAATTAAAGGTATCAAGACAAGGCCCTCTTTTGGAGGGCTTTGTTGCGTAAGAACTGTTCGTCTGCTGGTTGGATTGCCCCCTCATACCCTCGCAAACGCCGGGACTATAGCGTAAGACCTCTCGGAGCTTTGGACTGGTCTCCTTGCAAGTCCTCGGTGATCAAAGCTAACTTGAATGATTTATCGTCATTGATGCTGACCGTCGTGTCCCCTATGAGTTATAGCTAGCGCAAACCTCGTCCTTTTCACGCGCGAACGCGAGCCAAGGCACCTGATAACATCCCGGTCAGTTTTTTCGGCGCCCTGCAAGCCTCAGCTGTCCTTCGAGCGTCGCGCGATTGAACGTCTAGGCACTGTGTCGCTGCTCAAAGTCGTTAACACAGCCTTTACAACCTCGATGAGGGCAAACTCTGGAAATTTGAAGCGTCCAAGAGGCTAAGCTCGCGGGCCTCCGATTGAGCCAATTCATACGATTCGATCAAACTGGTCAGCTCCATATCACCCCAGCCTTTAGCATGATCAAGGGCACTACTGCCCTCGAAATCTTTTCGGCCCACATCGCCTGCTGAAAGCAGCGCCTTTGCACAATTAAGACGTCCGTGCTGGCAGGCGTAGATCAACGCGCTGCAGCCTTCTTCATCTACCGCGTTGACATCGCTACTCGACAAAAGCGCCACCACACAGTCCAGATGGCCCTTCAACGTCGCAGCCATCAACGCCGTCACACTCATAAAATTAACGGCCTTCGCATTCGCGCCTTCTTTTAGCAACGCGACCACATCGTCGACGGCTCCACGTTGGGCTGCTACAAAAAGCTGTTGATCGATGTCTGACATATTGGTGGCTCCTTTAATTCAAAGAAATCAAAACCAACGACCAAAGTCAACACCACAAAAGAATCTAATGACTATCACCATACAAAAACGCCGGCCGCCACCCGCTGAGCCCCATAAGTCACACATCAAAGCATATCCGTGCGGTCCTTAATCGCTTTCTTTGGCGGTAGCTTTCTCGCCTCTGCGACTATTTTCACCTGCTCGTCGGACAACAGCTCTTGAAGCGCCTCCGGCGTTGGACCTGTCAGCTCATAAAAAAGGTCAGTTCTGGGAGCGAGTGCCAACGTCCTCGCCAATGAACGAACCTTAAGAACGATGCTCCAGCGGCACCTACCATCGCCCATGGCCCGGCCGGCGCAAGGCTCGCTCACTTTGAAATCACCACTATTCATCTGCTTCCGTAACGAAGAGCCCGATGACATGTGGGTCCTTGGCTTCGGACTAAAGGCATATTGATTTGCGAATACAGCTGGCTTCTCAACTTCGAAGTCCGCTCCATGCTTAACGAGCAACCGCAAAACCGTGTCCTTTTTTAGCTTTGATTTTATTTCACTCATGCCGCCCCACCCCTATGCTACCTCACGAGTTCGCCCAATACATTGAGTGAAGACTGATCCGCACAAATCGCGACATTATTCACATCTCGCCATAACAAATGTCTAAACGAACAGCATTAAAGTATTTTCATTGCAAAATTGCCTGAAAAATACGCCAAAGACATAGAACGGGTCGCAAAAAAGCTGGAAACACTGTATATTTCCACAGTCCCATCAACGCAACTCGCGTTGTTATTTCATCATAAGTTGTTTTTGATAAATATACCGCGAGTAGGCGACGAATAGTGGAAATCTGTGCAGACGTCTGCACAGACGACAAGAGACGGTCACATCGCCGCTGGCGGTAGTCTCCAGTTTATATCGCACTCAGAAGGGAAAGCGATCCACTGGTGAAGGTCTCCAGTTATAATTGCGCGCATGAAGAAAAACACAGCACCCAAAGGCGTTCAGGCGCACTTCTCCGGACACGAGACGTTTCCGCTTCGTCAAATGTGGCTCAAAAAAGCCTTCGACCAAGCGAAATCGCAGGGCATCATTCTAAAATCAACGTTCACTGACGACAACGCGATCGCCGACTTCGGCGTTGGCAAAAACATGGTCGCCTCAATTAGGCATTGGGCATTGGCCTGCAATGTGATGACGGAAGAAGGCGCCCCGAGCGGCGCCTATAAAGTCACCGACGCGGCTAGCGCCATCTTGAAAGACGGCGGCCTAGACCCTTACTCGGAGAATCCCACCACAGCTTGGTATGCGCATTGGTGGCTGGCAGGAAAGGGAAATCGAGCAACCACTTGGAAGTGGCTTTTCAATCATGTGACCACTCCGACATTCGCTCGCGAGGACCTCGAAGCTCCATTGGCCGAGTATGCCCGAAGCTTAGACCCCAATCGTAAGCTCTCCCCGGCGACCCTAGCGCGCGATATCGAAACGTGCCTTCGCGGCTATGCTCCACGCTCCGTCGGCGGCTCGCCTGAAGATTACGCCGAGCCTATGCTTGGTGAGTTGGGACTGATCTTCGAAGAGCGGAAAGGTTACTTTGCGTTCCGCCGAGGGCCAAAGGCCACACTGCATGACGGAATGTTCGCCTACGCGCTTTTGGATTTTTGGGACTCGGCGGCGCCGGGACTAAGCTCGCTCGCTTTTGAAGCCATAGCATTCGGCGAAGGGTCGCCCGGGCGCGTATTCAAACTCGACGAGGATTCAATCGCAGAACGTCTTCTTGCGCTTGAGGATCTGACTCACGGCGCGCTGTCTTGGACTGACACCGCAGGCCTGAGACAAGTTCATCGCAACATCAACAAAACTGAGAATCTCAGCGAACTTATGATCGAGAGGGCTTATGCCTAACGAGCAAATCATCAAACTCTCGGACATCGTCCACGTATCACGACACTATCAACGCTCAATACGCATCGATATCGATCTCGGTCGTCCAGACGCATTGAACGGATATATCTGCCATGGAACGGCTACCGGCGTTTTAAGCAGTATGACCAAGCAGCTGTTGGAGAGCAATCAACGCGCCTTTTCCTGGACTGGTCCCTTTGGCGGCGGTAAGTCGTCGTTGGCAGTGGCATTCGCGAGCGCCCTTGGCTCGGACAAGCAATTGCGCACAAAAGCGCGCGAGTCCTTAAGACTGGAAAGCATCCCATCATTTGACCAAGCACTGCCCTACAGCAAAGGCTGGTTGACCATTCCCATCGTTGGTAAACGAGCAAGTGTGGTATCCGAGCTCGCCAAAGGTCTTCGCCGTGCACAAGGGTTTAGCCATGACGGACGCAAAACCAATCCGTCGGCTCTCATTTCAGATATCTGCGAAGCTGCCGAGTCCAAGAAAAACGACGGCGTCCTCATCATTATCGATGAAATGGGCAAGTTTCTCGAAGCGTCCGCGCTAGGCGTCGGAGATGACGTTTATTTCTTCCAAGAGCTCGCGGAAGCAGCAGCTCGGACCTCCGGGAAGATTGTCGTCATTGGTATTCTTCACCAATCGTTCAGCCAATATGCGGCGCGACTCGGAATTGGAACTCGCGACGACTGGGTGAAAGTGCAAGGCCGATATTCAGATATTCCCTTGGTTGCTGCGAGCGATGAAGTTGTCGAATTGATTGGCCGCGCCATCCGTTCAGAGGTCACTCCGGATTGGATGATGCCAGCCTCCATTGAAATCGCAGACTCCATTCGCGCGCGACGCCCAACTGTTGGACACGGCTTCGCCAAGAGCTTACACGCGTGCTGGCCACTACATCCAACCATGGCCGCCTTGCTTGGCCCCATCTCCAAACGCCAATTTGGACAAAATGAACGAAGCACATTTGGCTTCTTGGCATCAGTGGAACCGTCTGGATTCCGCTCCTACCTCGAATCCACGCCACAACTACAATCCTCTTGGTATCGTCCTAACGATTATTGGGACTATCTGCGCGCCAACTTGGAGCCTGCCATCCTCTCGTCCCCGGATGGCCATCGTTGGGCTCAAGCCGTCGAGGCAGTCGAGCGCGCCGAAGCAAAAACCACGGATGCGTTGCATGTCGATCTCATCAAAAACATTGCTGTGATCGACCTTTTCCGCAATGGATCAGGACTTGCTGCTGAGGCAATCGTTCTGAAATCGCTTTTCTACGGCCATACACTTGAACAAGTTGAAGCAGCCCTGGAACAGCTCTCCAATTGGCGGGTGATCTTATTCAAGAAGCACATCGGAGCTTGGTCGGTCTTCGAAGGTAGCGATTTCGATATCGATAATGCTGTTTCACAAGCCCGAGCCGGGATGTCTGGCGTAGATTTCTCCTTGATTGAAAGCCTAACCAATCTATATCCGGTCATTGCAAAACGACATTATCACCAAACAGGCACGATGCGATGGATGAACATGGCACTTTGCCGCTTGGACGATGTCCAACGCATCGCTACAAAGTTCAAGCCACACAATGGCGAATTCGGCTTGTTTCTCCTAACCTTGCCCGGCTCGAATATAAGTAGCAAAGCCGCGCTGCGGAAATGCCACGAATTTTCAATCGCTGAGCCTTGGCCCGTGGTCATTGGCATTCCGCGCAATCACGCCAAGATTGAAGATCTCGGCTCAGAGCTTCTCGCGCTCCAGATTGTCCAGTCACGTCACGAGCTCAACGGCGACCCTGTTGCGCGTCGTGAGGTGCAAGCGAGAATTTCGTCTGTGCGCGCGAATCTAGAAGAGCAACTTCGCGAAGCAGTGATCAATGCACGATGGATAGCTGGCGAGGAAGAGATTGACACAAGTGGGCGCCTATCGCCGGTGGCATCCAACCTAGCCGATTCAATATTCCCGTCTGCTCCAGAGCTGTGGAGCGAGCTTCTGAACCGTGATAGCCCCTCGAGCAACAGCGTCAAAGCTCGCAAGGATCTGCTTTACTGCATGCTCGATCACGAAGGAAAAGAGAATCTCGGCGTTTCTGGATACCCTGCCGAACGCGGCCTGTATGAGACACTGCTCCGAGCTACGGGCTTGCATCGACAGGATGACAATGGCGCATGGCGCTTCTTGCCACCTGATGATCAATACGCCCCTACCTTTTCGCCACTATGGAAAGAGACACGCAAGCTCTTTACCGATGCGAATACGAGAGTGAAGATTTCTGACCTTTACGACTTATGGGCCAAGCCTCCATATGGCGTCCGTAGAGGTGTCATGCCCGTGATCTTTACTGCGTTCTTGCTTGCTCACAAAGGCAATCTTGCTTTGTATAAGGAAGGCATGTTTATTCCGCGCGTCACTGATGCGGACATCGACGAGTATCTTCAGGACTCCTCGCGCTTTTCCATGCGTTGGATTTTGATCGACCAAGAGAAGGCAAGCATCCTTTCAGGGATCTCCGACATTCTTGCCGAAGTTGGCGCATCTGCTAATACTCGCGATCCCTTGGAAGCTGCGCGTGGGCTCGTCGCAATGGTCTTCGGCTTGCCTGCATGGAGCCAACGCACCCATACCATCAGTGATGTCGCTCGGGCTGTGCGCGACACGCTGCTAAAAGCCAGCGATCCGCACAAGGTGCTATTCATTGATCTAGCCGCGCTTCTTGAGAAGAATAGCGACCGATCCTATGTAGATGCGCTTCGGAGCCCCATTTCAGAGATCGCGCGCGCTTATGACAATTTGCTTGCGCGTATAGAGAGTTCGATGCTTGATGCTCTTGATGCGCCCGTTGATAAGTTAGACCGACTACGCGCGCGAGCAGAAGTTTTGAATGGCGTGACGGGTGACCTGCGTCAAGATGCTTTTGCAGCTCGACTAGCAAAACACGATGGTAGCAAAGAGAGCATTGAAGGCATTTTGAGCCTTGCAGCCAACAAACCCCCTCGCGATTGGAATGACCGCGATATCGATCTTGCTCTTTTGGATATCGCGCAAGCTGCTCTTCGATTCCGGCAAGCCGAAGCATTTGTTTCGGTCAAAGGCCGCGAGCCGACTACCGAAGCATTCACTGTGATCATTGGCGCCGGAGCCCAAACACGCACTGTTTCCCGCTCTTTCTCCATACCCGATCGGCATCGCGATGCGGTCGAGTCAATGGCTGATAAGCTAGCGACGACTCTTCTAGCAGAGGGTCACAGCACCGATATTTTGCTCGCTGCACTGGCGAAAGCTGGAATGCGCCTAACTCTTGAAGACGACCTAAAAATGGAGAAGTCTCATGGCTGAAAAACATGTTCTCGGAATATCCGGTGGAAAAGACAGTGCAGCATTGGCTGTTTTCGTCCGCCAGAACTATCCTGAGCTCGACGTGGAATACTTTTTCACTGACACTGGAAAAGAACTACCCGAAGTCTATGAATTTCTAGGCCGTCTCGAAGGTTTTCTCGGCAAGCCAATCGCTAGGCTAAATCCTCGTCGCGACTTTGATTTCTGGCTACGTGAATACAAGCATTTTCTGCCATCGGCTCAAACACGCTGGTGCACCAGACAGTTGAAGCTTGCTCCATTCGAACAATGGATAAAGCCGATGTTAGCCGCAGGGGACACAGTCACCTCTTACGTCGCGATCCGCGCCGACGAAGAGTATCGCGAGGGCTATACATCCAAGCATGAGAACTTGAAAGTTCGACTTCCTTTCCGCGAAGCTGGGATCGACAAAAAAGCGGTGATGGATATCTTGGAGTCGTCCGGAGTGGGCATTCCGAAGTATTATGACTGGCGTTCTCGCAGTGGATGCACATTCTGCTTCTTCCAGCAAAAAATCGAGTGGGTGCGGCTCAAGGAACGTCATCCAGAGGCATTCGAAGAAGCAAAGCTATACGAAAAGAACGCGCTGGAACACGGCTCTCCATTTACGTGGACTCAAGGCGAGCCGCTAGACGAACTAGAGAAGCCCGCACGCGTCATCCAAATCGTCACCGACTTCGAACGCCGCAAGCAGCGAGATCTGGCCAATCGACCAGTCAATCCTCTGCGGCCTGTCGAAGTCTTGGAAGACATCGATGACATCTATGGGGAAGACGAAGGAAACGGCGCGTGCGTGGTTTGCCACAAGTAAGATAATTGTGCGCATCCCGCGCATGCTATTTTGAATGAAAATCTCTCGACGACCACATCAAAGGCGATAGGAGCGAAAACTGGTGTTCAAAATCACAGCCAGAACCGTTTTAGAGCTTGGTTCCGAACTTATCAGTTCGGATATCATCGCTTTTTACGAGTTAATCAAGAACGGGTTCGATGCCGGGACGACCGACGGCATCGATATCAAGTTCAATGTCGTCATGCGTCGTAATGACTATTTATCTATCGCTTCACTTGCGAAAAACTCGAAGCCCACAGATGCCATAGATTCGTTGAAGGAAAAAGGCATATCCAAATTGAACATGGATGCGCCAAGAGACATATTGGATGGGTGTGTCGATTTGATCAATGCGTGCACCAACGCCAAGGAACTCCTCGCCGCGCTGCAAAATATCCACGAGCGAAACAACATCGTTATTTCTGACACTGGCTCTGGAATGTCCTCCGAAGAGCTGACGAGCAACTTTCTGGTCATCGGCACGCCGTCAAGAAAACGAGAGGTCGATCTGGCCCTCGAGCGCGGCGACTCCAAGACTCCATACCTGGGCGAAAAGGGAATTGGCAGACTCTCAGCAATGCGCCTTGGCGAGAAATTGCGAGTTGAGACTGCAAAGAAAAGCAACCCCAAATTAAATTGCCTCGACATCGACTGGTCCGCTTTCGCCGAGATTGACGCTATGCTCGGCGACATTAAAATCGAACCGTCCCAAGGTGGTGACAAGCCTGACTCTGACTGGTCTGGGACCCGGATAATTATCGGAAAATTGTCAGAAGACTGGACCCGTCAACGTGTATTGGAAATGGCGGAAGATCATTTTTCGCGTCTTACTGATCCGTTCGAAGATCAAAAAAATCGTCCACGCATAGCGCTGTTCTGGAATGAAGACCGCGTATCGATCCCTTGGATGCCGCCAACCCTACTTGAAAATGCGCATGCGTTCGTCGATGGAGCTTACGAAATTGTCGATGGAAAGCCGCACCTCGATTGCACTATCGAAATCAGAAAGCTTGGTTTTCCCCATCCTAAGGAAACAGAGCGCTATAAGATCTCGCTAGAAGACCTTGAGTCAGCACTTCTTGGACCCAACAGCGCTTTGCCCGAAGACGCACTAAGAAACATCGGTCCATTTTCATTCAAGACCTACTGGTATAACAGGAGGCTACTTCAGAGCATCGACGGAATTGGCGATCTTGCCGCAGTGAGAAAGATGCAAGAGCGATGGTCAGGAATCCTCCTGTTCCGAGATGGTTTCCGCGTTTTCCCCTACGGCGAGAATGACGACGATTGGCTTGGGTTAGATCGACGTGCATTAGGGCGATCCGGCTATACATTGAATAAAACTCAATTTGTTGGGAGGGTGGAGATATCCAGAGTATCGAATCCTTTGCTTGTCGATCAGACGAACCGAGAGGGGCTGCGGGTGAACCCTGAACAGCAGGTCCTACTTGGGGTCATGCAATACGTCATTCAACAACTCCTGCTAAGGACGATGAAGAATGTCGAGCAGCAATACAATCACCAGAAGGTTGACCTCACTGAAGCGAAAGCCGAAGTTGCAAGTCTCGAAGCGCGTGGCAAATCTGCGCTTACAAGGCTACGCAAGGTGGCGCCCCCAGAAGGTGGCGCGGCACTAGAAGAATTGCAGCAAACTCTTTTTGAATTTTCCGAGTTTGCTGCCAAAGCCCGCCAGCGCATTGAGGAGGTAGAACGCGAAAGCCACCAAATGATCGAAATGGCCGGCGTCGGCTTGATGGTCGAGGTCGTGGCTCACGAGCTAGCTCGCGCGTCTGAGAATGCCTTGGAAAATCTAGAGGCACTTCGCGGAAAAAATGTCCCAGAAGATGTCCGCGCCAAGCTCGATTCATTACGCGCCCAGATGAAGAGCCTGAGCAAGCGCGTCCGTATCCTTGACCCAATGAGCGTTTCAGGGCGCCAGAGAGCTGAGGTCTTCGATCTCAAGGCCTTGGTAAAAGACACTCTGGATGCGCATGAAGCTCAATTTGGACGACATGACATTCAGCAATTCCTTGATCTGCCGGCGGGCCCAGTCAGAGTCCGCTGCGTCAAGGGCATGGTTGTTCAAATACTGGAAAACTTAATATCAAATTCAAAGTATTGGTTGGATATGATGTCTACTAAACCAAATAGCCCGAGGCCCGCAATCAGAATCGCATTATCGGAAGGCCCACCTACGATCATTTACGAAGACAATGGGCCAGGGATAGCACCTGAAAATATCGACCGTGTTTTCAGGGCTTTTTTCTCGATGAAAGAAAAATCGAAGCGCCGTGGGCTTGGTCTTTTCATTGCTCGGGAATGCGCGGAATACATGGATGGAACATTGATCATTGATCCTAATCCGAATCCATCAACGGGCCGGCATAACCGCTTCATCCTCGAACTTCCAAACAGCGCATCGATATGACCATTGAACTCAAAGATCTTCTGAAATCCTCCAACGTCAGGCGTGCGTTGATTGTTGATGATGCCTACGATCCGATCCCGTTAGCACCTGACCTCGCGGACGATTCCGCCGAGTGGTCTCAGTTTTTTGATGATCTAAAGCCAGCGGATAGAAAGGCTCTAGCCGAAGGTTACCCAGAGTATTCGAGCATCGATGGTCAAGTTTTAAGCACGCGCGACTCTTTCGTTAAATTTCTTTGGGAACATCGGTCCACAATCGGAGCAGCTCAATGCGCAACTCTCTTCGCACGTTATGAAAAGGATATCGCCGAAGATCTTAGATTACTCGGCAACCTTGAACAACATCTCACCGAATTCGAATTGCCCTTTGAGAGGAAGGGTCGCGAGTTCGAAGCACATGCGCACGATGTTGACCTGATTTTCATCGATCTTTTTTTTAGCTCGGCGCAGTCGTCAAATGACGTAGAGTTGTCGATCAACAAGCTCGCGAACGTCATCGAGAAGCGCCGCGAAAGGCCTCCTCTGGTCGTGCTCATGTCTCGCAGCAGCAGGCTGCATGGAAAACGCGCGGAGTTTCAGGAACGAACAAAGCTCTTCGATAGCGCTTTTAGGGTTCTTCAAAAATCAGAATTAATGGATGTCGGCGTAGTGGCTCGCTCAGTTCAGCGATTAGCCTCTCACTACGCCGACTCATTGAAACTATCGACGTTTGTCCACGCATGGGAGAACGGGCTTACTGCAGCTCGCGATAGAACAACAAAGTTGATTCGCAAACTGGGGCTGACCGAGATAGCCCAAATCAAACACTTGCTCCTCTCCGTCGAAGGTGAACCGACCGGCAGTTACCTGGTCGATGTCTTCGAAAAAGTTCTACAGCACGAGATTGAGGGAGAGGCAGCAATCATCGACGCTGCTCTGGCTCTCAACGAAATGACTAGCGACGAGTATCCTCCTCCGTTTGTTCCTGGTGCGAACGACTTGCTCGACTTGGCTCAACGTGCGCTATTTCAAAACCGTGCGCGATTGAAACTTCCAGGATCAATTGGCTCTAATGTCGCGTTTGGAGACGTTATTCTCAGAAAACCGAACGTGGCTATCCAGGCAGATGCACCGCCCCTCACCACCTCACCAGATTTGGCGGCTGGGCCGCAGGCGGAGCCAGCGCAGGCTTCGCATAATCAACTATTGGGCGATATCGAAGCTGACAATGTCTTGGCGATCCTTACGCCGGCATGCGATTTGCAGAGGAATGGCGCTCGCAAAGTTATCCTCCAAGTTGGGAAATTGATGCCGCTTGAAGAAGAGAAATGGACATACAAAGACACAGGCCCGAGGACACCCGTATTCGACTTGCCCAACGGTCAGCGCAAATGGATCAAATGGAACGTTAAGCATGTCGAAGCACTGAACCACGAACAGCTCGATTTACTGACAAAGAATCACGGCGCCACATTTGAAATCATCGCGAGACTACGGGAGTCTCACGCTCTTGAAATCCAACAAAAACTATTGGCTAGCATGGGTAGAATCGGATTGATAGCGCCAATGCCCGCGACGTTCCACATGCAAGTGGAGGCATTCTATTATGACGCGAACGGCAAGTTCACGAAACTCGACATGCCCGATCTAGGCGACGGTGGAGTATGCTACGTCGGACGGTCAGAGGATCCCGACAAACCTGTCGAGAGGTTGACACTCACCGATAATGCCTGCGAAGCGCTCTGCAAAGCTATTTCGGAAATCGATATTTCTTTGGTGAATGACCGCGCTAGGGAGCAGGTCGCTAGGTTGAAAACTTCCATTGAATTGTTTGATGTCCTCGGGCGGGGAATACCCCTTCCAAATGTAAGCCAGGGATTCAAGGAAATCGTTTCGAAAAGCGACAATGTATCCGGCCTGATTTACCGAAATAAAATCGAGCCCGAAACCCATCTCAAAAGCGCGTTTCGTCCCAATGCAGGTGTCGTGCTGAGTGTTTTCAAAAAGTCCGAGGTGGTTGCCGAGCCCCCTGCGGAGGCGAAAAAACAAAACGAAACCACGCATGAGTAGGAATTCGGGATGCGAACGAATAGAAATCGGGGCAGCGCGACCGACCACTCATTCAATCAATCAATTG
This sequence comes from Janthinobacterium leeuwenhoeki, assembly GCF_051380795.1. Lineage (NCBI taxonomy): Bacteria > Pseudomonadati > Pseudomonadota > Betaproteobacteria > Burkholderiales > Oxalobacteraceae > Janthinobacterium > Janthinobacterium leeuwenhoeki. The sequence goes on along the minus strand of NZ_JBNYXT010000053.1, from coordinate 13,466 downwards.
TTCTTACGCAAATGCTCAATTGCCTGAGCCAGTGTAGTGAAGACCTGGCCTGAACACTGGCGGACCATTTCAAAATATCTGCTCACTAACGGATCTTTGATTTCGTCCACCAGCAGCACTGTTTTACCCAGCGCATGAGCAAAACCGATCTCCAACGCCAACGAATAGCCACCTGGATTTGTCGACTCCATATAGCCTAGGACGATGTCGCTCGCGCGGACAGCGTCTAAATCCCAGCGAGTATATTCCGCCGCATCTTCAATATTGTGCTGGCTCGGGTCGAGAAAATCATAGTTAGCTAACTGCTCCAAGACCTTAGTTTGCCAGCCGGATTTGAAGCCGCCAGCCAAGTATATTACCTTTCGATCATCACGATGTGACATTGTTTTCTCGCTTCAATTTGAGTTCTGTTACTGCTATAGAAAATGGAGTTGCCATTGCTCTTCCATAGAAGACCTCTCCACGTTTAAAGAGCGCCGCGGAGATAATCAAGATCAACACGCTTTGCACGAACCAATTCATAGCCACAACATGCGGAAACAGCATTTTTTGACTCAAAGCAAGACAACCCAAGAAATCTGCCAACATAATCATCAGCGCTGTTCCCACACCATTGCACAGCAATGATATGAACATGAACCTACGACCCAACGAAGCTCCCTCAACAGATACCGAAAGCGCAACGCTGCGAAGATCGTTGTAAGCCCAATTGGGACTAATGTTCGTAGCATTTTGAGTTTGCAATTTGTTGACAATCTCGGCGAAAAGCTTATATGACTGACGATTCTTGGCTTCCGCTTCATCGAACTTCTTGACTACCCGAAAAAATCGTAAGAAAGGTTGAAGCGCAATCTCGAAAATTGCCATTAAACCATGTCCAATTGCAAACATTATGCCAACCACGGTCAGTGTCAATGCTACGCTTTCAAAGGACTCGCTAGCCTCAGCAATCTTGGCTGGCCCGAAATGCATTATGGATAAGCCAACTGCAAGCACCACTCCTGGAACAATACTACCAATAAGGTCATTGAAGAATCGCGTAATAGTCTCGATGGCGTCGTCAACGTTCATTGTGGCTCCATTATTAAACCCTGATCTTTCGTGATAGCTACGACAGCAAGTTCAATGTCGTCGTCCGACAAAAATGGGGCTTGAGCAAACACTAGCCCTTGCTCACCATTGAGCTTAGCTGCCAGATGCCCCTTTCCAAGCAGAAGCTCCGCTCCTGGTCGATCTAGTGCGATTTTCGATGTTGCCTCACTGGCGACTTTCAAAATCAAACGATTTCCCAAGTTCTCCCTTAACTGCATGGGCATGACATCTTTGTCCGGCCGCTGGGCAGCGAAGATAAGATGAATACCTGCCGCTCGCGCCTTAACGCCCAGCCGTTGAACCGCAGCTCCCACCGCAGCCTTATACGCATCGTCGAGCATCCAATCAGCGAATTCATCGTGCACAAGAAAAACCATCGGCAGCTTGTCCTCGGGCGCGGCCTTCGCATTGAACGTCGTCAAATCGCGTGCGCGGGCCGGGGCAAAGGTTCTGTATCGGTTTTCCATTTCCTCGACTAATTCTTTGAGCACTTCGGTTGCGCGCTCCTTCGTCGTGACGATTGGCTCCCGCATGTGGGGCAGGTCTTCCAACACCGAATAGTCGACACCCATTTTGGGGTCTATCAAAACGATGTGAGCCAGATCCTTCGGATTCGTCGCGGCGATGTCGAGCATGATTGCCTGGATCAGGACCGACTTACCGCTGCCGGTGGCGCCGGCCACCAACGAATGGGGCTCATGGGTGGACAGGCCGCCGAACTCGGAACCCAAATTCAAGTAAAGCAGTGAACCATTGATTTCTTGAAGCCCCAAAACAAACGATGTGTTAATTCCTGCCGCATTGCGGTTCATAACCCGGCGCGCCCACAAGTCCCACAACGATACAGACTTACGCTTCTCCGCAGCGATAGTAACAACGATCTCTCCCGGCTTCGGCTGCACCGTCACAAGGTTGATCGCATGGGTTGTCAGCAATTGCGTTCGCTTGGCTTCGATGTCCTCGACACGTAGCTTGTCCGAACCAGCCAATCGAATCAAACAGCCGTTCGGAGTAAGGCGCGTGCCCAGCACCACAGCCTGCATGCCGTAGCTGTTCAAAGCAATTTTAAGTTTGCGAGTAGATTCCTCCGCCCAAGCGTCCCGTTCATCGATCCCGCCCGATTGGGCAGCGGCCTTCTCAGCCACCAGCCTGCCCAGATGCGTGTCCGCCGTCGCAGCGGTATGCTCCGAAGCCGGCGCCCCTGTTGACGCAGACTCTTGGGGGCGATCCGTCTCCGCAGCCGGCGAATCTGTCTTTTTCGATGCGAAAGGCTGTGGCGAAGCCATCGCCCTGTCCTCTAATACGGGTTCCTCGACGCTCTCCCCGCTCGACGCCAGTCGCTCCATCGTGGAAGTCCATGCGACCCGGTCGGCGGGCGGTCGCGTCACCGCAGTGGTCCAAGGCTCCTCAGGACCGAGCTTCGAGCGGATCGAGGCTGGGTTGGCCTTGGCAGCGTATGCCTCCACCAGCGACCTGAGCTCCGGCCGATCAAACACCTCTTGCCAAGCCTGTATGCCTTCGGTCGCATCGACCAATACCTGCTCGGAAGCGGCGTGGCTTGCGCCAGAATCGGGGGTGTGCACGAACACATGCGAATAGCCCCTCAGAGAAATGCGGGCAGCTCCGTCCCTCAGTGCGGATCGCGCTCGCTCAAGCAACCCAGAACACCCAGATGGAATATCCGCGTCAATCAGCATGTCGGCCAAGCGCGAAAGCCACACGTCCCGATCCAGTCGTCCTGGATCACCGAAAAGCGCAGCGCGGAAGGTCGACAAGGTCGCCAGAAGCTGCGCCTTGGACGACCTTCGAGCTTCCGCGACGCCATCGCCTCCCACATATTTGCATTCCACCACGGCCACATGGAGATGGAGGCCATCGTCTCGCTCCTCTACGCAGAGACCTAAGATGTCGGCAATACGGCTCTCTTTTTGCGCAAGCCAATTGGCATAGTCGTCCAGCAAAAAGAAGACGCTGAACGATTGGCGCGACTTTCCGACGATGCCTTTGAACTCATGCTCGAGCATATAGCGGCTAAGCACCAGGCCCACCATTTCACCGGCGGAGACGCCGCGCTTGGCAGCCCTCAACACAATGTCACCCGATACTGACAAGGCATCTTTCTTCATTCTGGACGCCACACCATCGTATTCCTGCGGGGTAAATGGCAATCCCAGTTCCACTAGCCTACGGCGCGCAAGCACACCCAACAGCCGCAACTCAGAAGTTGAGCTCACGATCATGTTCCGTCCGTTGGTTGAAGATCTACGGTAGCGAACGACCGTCACGCCATTGGCCTGCAGCTGTCGCTTATCAAGCAGCTCGTCGTATGTTGCCACCCATTCGGCAAGAGCATGGGCATCGGTCATCGTCCCGCTTAGAGCTTCATTTTGAAGCGAAATGCGGCGAGCAGGCAGAAACAATACACCGGGAGGGGCATCTGTCTGGCGCACCACCGACGCGACTGCCGACACATATGCCCATCCTGAGGCGGTCTGCCTCGGGCAAGTTAGGAATGTCGTCGATTTAAGCTCGTTCTCGCCGGACACGCTGCGGTATGACCACCTAGACGGTGCATGCTCCAAGCTTGGACGCTCATTTGTCCAATCTACAGAAATCCATTCAACGCCAGCCGTGCGCGACACCACATCATGGAGGAATGCAACGTCGAAGGCGCGAAAACCGTCGTCTGTCGAAACTGGGGTCACCGATGATGGCGAGACCGAAATGCGTAGCTTTGAGATGAAGTTCTCCGAAGTTTCACTCACGACCGGTAGATCAGGATCGTCGCCGGACTTGGTCACCAACTCTGCATACACACGTCGGAGCTTGCCTGGATCACGATGCCGAACTGAGATACTACACTGGAACCCTGTCTCGGCCTGCATGTTAGACAACTCCCTCACTACTGCCAGCGGAAGCTCCGCGGCATCGGTGTTGTAGAGCAGAACGCTGAGGTTGCTCGCTTCGTGAGGCTGCAGTCCGATGTAGCGTTCTAGGAGCTCACGCACCTGCTTTGCCGCAGCCGAAGGGTCGACGTCGGTCATGGAGTCACCACCGTCGCGAACCGGCTGCTCGAAAAGACTGTATCCGTTGACGGTGCTGCATTCGGACACGAGCAGCGGGGCGCCACCGCGATGAGTCACTGCGATCTCTGGATAGAATGGATGCGCAAGTTCCTCAGCGAATTCGCGGAAGAATATGCCACGATCCCCGAACAGGACATTGTTATTTCCGAGTATGTGCGTCACTAAGCCTGCAACGCGGCGAGTCTTGACCGCCAACGCCTTCATTCTTTCAGGATGCCAAGGCGGAATGATCAAGCACGGCTGTTCACCGAGCACTTTCACGGTTCCGATCGACAGCACTTCGGCTACCAGCTTGGAACGGCAGACATCGCCTCGAGCGTGCGTGGCAAGCGCCCGCAACAGCGCGCCGAATGACTCCGCTTGCCTGAGCACTGCTTCACCATGAAGCCCTACATCAATGAAGTCGTCAAGCGCTTTGATGTAGTCCTCCTCGAATATATCCCACGCGGCCCTGAGCTCTGTCTTTTGCTCTGCGCTGATTCTATCTTCGGTGGCGAGCTCGTTGATCCGCTGCTTGATATGGTGCCGCAGATTGCCCAGCTTAGCCACTTGCGGGACGAGGGATCCAGCATCACGAGAATAGGTCGCCTCGAGTGTCGATGTATCAAGCAGCGAGACGCTTTGGACTCCGCCCTTCTTGCTCACCACGCGTCGCGGAACTTCCGATCGACCAACAGAGCCCTTCTCCTTAAGCCGCAGCATGTCTTCGACCATGGAGAGTCCAATCGAATCGGGCCGGTAGGTCCAAACGAGCTGAGTCTTGTCCAATACTTTTTCACGCTCGCCAGGACATTCGACCAAGGCGACCTCAAATTTGATTTGGATCGCAGATTTGGCGAGTGAAGAGTATGGCTTGATCTTTCCCTGCAATTCCAATTCGCGCGCGAAGAAGGCAGGATACTGGAACAAGGGATCGGGCAAATTAGCATTTCGCATCCGCTCGACCTTCCACTCGACCTTTGAGCCCATGAGCTCCTTGATCCCTCGATACATCGAGGAGAAATAAGCTCCTACATCATGATTAAATCGCTCGCGCCACTCCTTACGACCTTTCGTTACAGTAAAGCGGAGGATACGTTCCTTCCCGCTTTCGCCCGCCCCTGATACCAACCGATAAGCGACGTCAGTAAATCCGTCCAGGAAATCGTGACACTCAATGGCCTTACCGAAGATCGCTTTCTCCCATCGGCTGTGCAGCGTCTTATCCTGTTCCAAGTAGCGGCGATGCAGCTCGAAGAACGCCTCGTCATCGTCCTCTGTCCAGTCAGGACGTCGCTCACGCGCGCGCAACTCGTCCAAATGTTTGCGCCAGCGCTGCTCAAGAACGTCGTCGTCGGCGCATTGGTTGTCGAAGAAATGCAAGGTTGCATCGGCCAGGCCGCGCTGCTGGACGCGGGGCTTGTCGAATATGAGGTGGACTCCATCCCGCTCCCATTCAAGCATCGCGACCGCGCCAGATGTTCGCTCGTCGGCGCCCAAAGGCGCATCAATGAAAGACTCCAAAGCCACGCGAACACTGTCGTCAATCACGCTTGCATTCTCTTCAAGCCTCAAATGCATTTCCTCGGGATCCAAGGGTTGGCCATTCGGCTTCATCCTGGCCAAGAGTGGAGCGCGATTGACAAACAACTTTTCAAACGCCTTCTTCCATGGTGCAATGGCTTGGCCATAGGTCTTTGCGTTGGAGAAGAATGACGTGTCACGCGGTAGCCCCACCCAAGGAAGCGCCCACCCCAAAGCATCTCTGATAGCTAAACCTCGCACCGTCGAGCCCTCGCTCACCATCGCGCAGAAGTCCGCAAGTTGGTCGAGCGACAGGTCTGACGTCGAGATCAATCCCTTAAGGGCAGCCTTGAACACTCCGCGATCGTCAGGCGTAGGCGCGATCGCGGCAGCGTGACATGTCGCCGCCACCCAAGCGCCTTCGTTGGCTCGGAATTCCTTGGCGCCGAGCGCCGTTACATGACCCAACGTATCGGCAAGATTGTGTTCGTTACCATTTGCGGTCAACAAGGCTTCCTTATCTGTTCCCGCATTGCGGACCGCTCCCGCATTCATGTCGGTTAAAGCCTCCGCAGGCAAGCCTTGGCCCTCGACCAAGGATGCCGGAATGCGCAAATCCACCTGAGCCAGCAGCGCCGGATTGGCTAATATTTCCCGAGCAATCGAAGCGATTTGCGCCGACGACAGTTTGTCGAGCCTAAAAAGAGCCGCCGTGTCTGAAAGACGCCCATCAGCTTGCCGCGAATCGGCTAGCCGCCCAGCAAGGATGTCGGCGCCCACGCGTCCAATGATGCGATTGGCCAGCATTATTCTTCTCCTTTGGAACCAAATGGATTTTCGACGAACGAGCATGAGTCGGAGAGGCGACGGACCAATCCTAGGCCCACAAGCCGCGTTTCAAGATTCCTAGCGTTGTCACTTAACGCCTCTTGATCGACTCTTTTATCCATCACCAGTCGAGCGCCCTCCACGTCACCGATCACGATGCCATATCGCTTCTTGGCCTCGCTCAGAAATTCGTCAAATTGCATGCGACTGTCCACAATCGTGACAACCAAAGTCTTGAGCAGCCGGTCGTTAGGGGCGTAGCGATTCCTGCGCGCCAGCCGCCGCGAACTCAGTCCAATAGACTTAGACCATGTTGCATGGATCTTGCCAACATGCTGCTCATGACGTGACTCAGCCCGCTCGATCAGCTTGGAGACGAGCTCGTCGCCGGGCAGATTCACATATTCCTCATCATCTTTTTCATCGGTCGGCCATTGGAACATCTCGCGCATCAAGTCCAAGCACCCACCTTGTGGATTACCCGACTGCATGGCAGCATCCCAGCGCGAATCGAGCTTTACACTCTCCACCTCGGCCCGTATGGCCCTGACGGACAGTGCTTGGTTAGATTGGTAGGAATCTCCTGAAAGTGCCCGGACCTTAGTTCGCTGGGAGACGATTTCGCATATGATTTCAACCGGATCAGCATCGCCAGCGACCGTCTTTGCGCACTCGAGAAAATACAAAAGCAAATTGAGGCCGGTATTGACGATCAGGTGCTCCAAAGCGTCGTAGACCGGCATGTCACGTGACAGGATCGCCAGCCAGTCGTCGCACATTCTATCGAACCTGGGATGGCTATCGTATGGAAGAGGCCCCACTTCTCGAGCGCTGTCCACTAATTGCGCTTCACCCTGCATTGCCTTCACTAGCCGATTCATCGTCTTGCTCGAATCGAACAGCCTTTCGACAAGCCTAGCGCCGAGCTCTGGCCCACGCTTAGCTCTAGAAAGCATCAAGTAAAGCAGTTCTCCGGTGCGGGCGAAGAACCTTCGGTCGTTGGATACCACACCCTTGGCATCAATGCGCAGATCCTCATACAGGGCGTCTGGACCAAAAGGAAATACAAATTTGGAACTCCAGCGCTTGTTACTGCGGGCCTCGAATGCTGAAGACCGCAAGAGCTCAATAGCCTTAGCAAAATCGTCAAAGTTCGAGAAGACTCCGCGTAGGTAACTCATATCCTGATCGCCGAGCTTTGTTGAATCCTCCTTGAATCGGTCAATCCATTCGCGCCATTTCTCTTCATCCGAGATTGGACGCTCGCGGATCGACTCGACAAAAGGATTGTTAAACAACAGGCCCCGAAGCCGTATCTGCCGCTGGGGACGATAGTGGACCTGGTCAGCAGAACCGGCAAGCGGTTTGCTGAGGTTCGAGCCGAGCACACTCAGGAACTCCAGCACCGTCAAATGAGGCAGTTGTTCGTCATAGAGTCGATGCCCCCAAATGTGTTCATCAACCGCGAAATCGACACCTTTTATTTTCTTCCTCACACGGAAATCCTCACTGTAACCGGCCGGGAAAACCCAAGCCCATGTTGCTCTATCTCGATGAATCGGAGTTTGATCGAGTTATCCTCGATGGTCACCTCTTCGTCTTCCCCTTCAGGCTGCTGGTCACGGAGCATCTCAGCCTTCCTAAGCAATTTCGCTTTAAACGCGAGCATATCCTCCAAACATTCGTTGGAGAAACTTCCGGGCAAGGCGCCCATAGCCACTCGGCAAAGGAACTCGAACCTGATCGGGGATAGAGGGAATGACACAGAATTCCCGGTGCCTGGAGCTAACGCGATGTCTAAGCATGCCCGATCGGTTTGTTTGTCGAGCCTGATTATCATGCCGACTCCACGATCTCGCTTGGCCGGCGCTTCCGTATCGCATAACACGCTCACACGCGACTGGGTGAAACCACCGGAGCTCGCGACGAAGATGTTGTCGGTGTTCTCGATTAACAGCCCGGTCATGACGCGATTGAGACCGCGAACCAATTTTGACCGGATGCTCTCGTTGACAGCTCTACGTTCAGAAAGCGCCTTGATTACGCCTAGGTAATCTCCCCCAAACCTAAACGAGGTCATTTCCCAGAAAGGATAGGCGTCCTCGCCATCGGGCAGGGTGAAGAACAGGCGGCGGCGCTGCGATTCCAAGCGGTCCATGAATTCGTCGGTCTCAACCTCCAGTCGAGCGGACTCCTCGCCTTCCAAATAACGCTCGAGCGCTGAAAGATAGCCTGGGGTCGCTCCGTAGCAAGGGTCACTCGCGACGAGACGCGTGAAGGACTCAGCAAGCTTAAAATCGTCGTAACCATAAACAAGCAGGCCGTCAGCGCCGCTAGAGGACTCATTTCCGATGCCGAAGGACGCCAAAGCCTTGAAGACAGGCCGTTCCATGGCTCTTCGCGGCGGCAAATTCGCACCGAAAACGTTCCCATAGAGAGATGCCAACTCACTCGAACCGTCCTCCTGTATCCTTGCGATGTCAGCACAGGCCATGAGCCCTTCCTTGGCTAATGGATGTCCGAGGATCATATTCGATGTCAGGGCCAGCAAGTCTCGGACCGGCAAATGCCAGCCGTTAAGCCTCGCGATCTCAACTAAGTCACCCAACCGGCGAACGAATACCGCCTCGTTGGCGCCTCCGATCAGCCGGAGACGATTCTCCGAAATAGGGCAAACACGATCATTTGCCTGAAAGGCACACGAGGCACAATTGTCCCACTCCTTGTGTGTCGATACTGCACGCACTACCTCGACTAATGAATCCCGATGAGCGATGCGGCTCAAGTCGAACAACGCGAGCCGGCCTGGTGGTTCATCAGCGAGCAAAAACGCATCTTGGAGTGGTTTCCTAAGCGGATGCTCGCGCCCCTGCCTTAATCCAAGGTCCCGCAGTCGTTCGAGCATCTGGCCATGGTTCGCAGCGATCACCATGAATTTCGAATCATCACCTTCCAGCGCGGACCGTTCAAGCATCATCAGGGCTTCATCGCTCTGCTCATCGCGCAATTCGCTGAGGTCCTTGACAAACACAACTACTCGTCCATCAGGCAACGTCAACTCCTTAACCAAGCTCGCATTTGCCCATATCTTAGAAGTGCCGCCCAGCGCGCTCCATAAGCCTCTGCAATGGTAGGTTTTGCCATCGCCGGCGGTGCCGGCGATGAGCAAAGACCCTAGTGCGCCCGACTTCACATGAGCAACAATTTTGTCGAGTTGCGGGCTCGAAAGTGTGATCGGGGCTACTTTCGCCCGGCTGAGCGCGCCGGTGATGTATTCGTCGAAAAGATTCAAGTTATTCGGCGTAGGTCCGTAGGAACGCAAGAACCGCACCCAAGCGCTAGATGGAGGCACGCCCTGTTCAATAGTGTTTTGCTCTGTCACTTGCTGACTCCCGTTTGAGTAATTCTATATCTCGTCATAATGGGCTAAGTTAGGCCTGCAGCGCTACGCGGGGTTACCAACAACCCAGCATCTGGCGCTAGGATCGCGTTTTCAACCTTAGAGAGCTGATGCATTACAAAGCCAAAGGCAGTGGCAAACCGGATCGAGGCAATGCTCGGGACTGCGTCGATTAACCAAGGTTGCAGAAGAGAACCTGCAAGAACCGCCTGGGCTTTGGCCGCCAACACGCCATCATATTTTCGGCCTTCTGTCTCAACCGCAAATCGTTTGGGGCTAGAGGAAAGTAATTGATGGTTAATGCAAATGAGAAACTTGGCGCACAATGTTCGGGTAATGGCAGCTAAAGTTCCCCAATTAGATAGGACAAGTTGGCTCGGGCGCTCACAAGGAATACCCTGTTTTAGCCAAGGTCCCATACAATTGCAAAATCCTTGTAGTGAGTAACCTAGAACACGATAGTGATAGAATTCCAAGGTTGGCCTGAGGGCATCGATGGTGTGGTAGCGCCTACTTGCTTGATCGCAGTCAAGATTGCCTGGCGCCATCTGGATTTGGCTACAAATGACTTCGAAGGTGAAAAACAGGCGCACTTTTAGGAAGGCCCCCCTATTCCACTGCGTTTGCGACAATATAGAATTCCTAGCTTTCAATACGGCTCCAGACTTTCCACCATTAGTGCCCGAAAGCAATTAACGCGCCAAAAATGCGAAGAATAGCATGTGAATCATTTTGATAGGGTATGCTATGCAACATTAATAATAAAAATTTTCTAGACATGAGCTCTGCGCCATCACCTACCCATGAGAAAAGATACATTCGTAGCTGCCAACTCTATATGCATTTGCTTAGCGCGAATTTTAGGGCAAGCACGCCAACGCGGGCCTAAATAAGACAACCCATCTGGCGAAAATTGCTGGTGCCTCTGGCAAATTCATGATTTTTCGTCAAGCCTCCCCCTTGGATAGCCCTCAGCTGCTATGCGAAACCCTTGTCTGTTATTAGCCCAGATGAGAGACTGTTAGATTGCACTGAACGCTGACCCGGAATTTGCATCGAATTCCGACCCTCTAACGTATAGATTGCTCAGGAGGCTCTGAGCCGAGACCTCCTTCCTTTTGCGATGGGCTGAGTCGAGCTGTTCTTGAAGCGATAGCTGTCATTGCCTGTTTCGATGATGTGGCAATGGTGTGTTAAACGATCAAGAAGAGCGGTGGTCATCTTAGCGTCTCCAAACACTGCACCCCACTCGGAAAAGCCCAAGTTTGTCGTGATGATAAGGCTTGTGCGTTCGTAAAGCTTGCTGATGAGGTGAAAAAGCAGTGCTCCGCCAGTCTGGCTAAACGGCAGGTAGCCTACTTCGTCCAAGACAACCAAATCCGTGTGCAGCAGTCGCATGGCGAGGTGGCCCGCTTTGCCCTGCTGTTTTTCAGCTTCCAGAAGATTTGCCAGTTCGACCGTGGAGAAGAAGCGAACCCGGCAGTTGTGTTCTTCAATCGCTCTCGTTCCGATCGCGGTCGCAAGGTGCGTTTTGCCTGTTCCTGGACCACCCACGAACACGATGTTGTGACCGGACTCAAGAAAATCACAGGTGTGGAGCTGCCGAATGAGCGGTTCGCTCACTGAGCTGCAACCAAAATCAAAACCACCCAGATCCTTGTAGGCTGGAAAGCGGGCCGCTTTCATTTGGTATTCCAGCGATCTGACATCTCGTTCCGCAGCTTCTGCTTTGAGCAAGCCTTCCACGATCGGAAGGGCCGCTTGGAAAGCCGGCGAGTTTTGTGCGGCCAGCTCTTCCATCGCCTGGAGCATTCCCCTCAGTTTCAGGCCTTTGAACATCGCGGCCAGAGCGTCATTTCTCATCGTTGATCCTTTTTTGTCAGTGGTTTTAAAGTGCAAAACCGACTGGCCGTGCACCGTATAGACTTCGCCATGCTGCATGGCGTCTTGCTCGTTGGAATCATGTTGAGTCGCTAGGCCTCCGGTTTCTGAGTTGGTCGTATCTTCCAAAGTCGGCAAGCGGTTCGACATCAAGCACCAAGGCTTGTGGAGCGTCTATAAGCGGTGCTGGCGCACCGTCGAGTAGGCGACTAAGTGTGTTGAGGATGACCTGCTTCGAGGGTGTTCCAGCCTCAATGGCGAGCTCCACAGCGGCAAGCACATGCTGTTCATCGTGCAGCAGCACCAAAGCCAGGACGTCGACCATTTCCCGATCACCGCCAGGTCGCTTTAGCAAAATGCCTTGAAGCTTCCGAAACGCTGCCGGCATTTCCACAAAGGGAGCTCCGTTTCTTAGCGCCCCTGGCTTGCGTTGAATGACGGCAAGATAATGGCGCCAGTTGTAGATCGTATGACCTGGCCCGTGATCACGGGTGATGTCTCTTTGGTGTTCGGCCACAATTTTCCCGTCCGCCGCGATCCGCAACTTGTCCGAATAGACTCGAAGACTGACCGGCCGATTGGCAAAAGCGGCTGGAACACTGTAACGATTCCTCTCAAATGTCACCAAGCAGGTTGGCGATACTCGCTTGCTATGCTCAACAAAGCCATCAAAGGACTTGCCGTTCGGCATAAGATGCATCCGCTCTGCATCCCACACTTCCCACACCGTCATATCGGTTTCCGGGTGCTGAATATTCTTCCAGAGCCGCACACATTCGGCAGTCAGCCATCGATTTAAGGCCTCGAGCGAATCATGCTCAGGCACTTTTTGCCATATGCGATGCCGGCTGTCCCTCACGTTTTTTTCGATCTGTCCCTTTTCCCAGCCAGACGCCGGATTGCAAAACTCGGCGTCGAATAGGTAGTGGCTGACCATTGCGGAGAATCTGGCATTTACATCTCGCTCCTTGCCCAGCCTCACTTTGTCCACGGCCGTTTTCATGTTGTCATAGATGCCCCGCCGTGGCACACCACCAAACGCCAAAAACGCATGCTCGTGAGCATCGAACAGCATCTCATGGGTTTGCAACAGATATGCTTTTAGGAAAAAGGCGCGGCTGTGGCTGAGCTTGAACTGGGCGATTTGCAGCTTGGTTCGCTCGCCGGCAATGACCGCCCAATCTTCGCTCCAGTCGAACTGGAACGCCTCGCCAGGAGCGAAAGTCAGAGGGACATATGTTCGTTTGCTCGCAGAATTGACCCACTCTGTTTGACCCGCCTTCCACTGCCTGGCAAACGCTGCCACGCGGTCGTATGACCCTGCATAGCCCAGCTCTTTCAGGTCCTCATGGATCTGCTTCAAATTGCGCCGCTGCTTACGCGGCTTAGTCGTCTCAGCCTTGAGCCACCCGGATAGCTGCACCGAGTATTTGTCTAATCCGCTAAGGAAGCGCTGATCAATGCGCTTTTTCGCCAGCGCGCCGCGTGAATTGGCGGCCGAGCAAGATCATCAGCAAATAGTTGCATTTTTGAGAGCCGATACAAGCTCTTTTGGAACGAATTGGTGCTGCGTTCTTCGCCTTTCGTCGATCAAGACGGTTTTCGGGTTTCGGTGACGGTAAAGCGCCTGCCGGCCAGCACCAGATTGGCGAACGCAAACAACGTAAACAGCTGCG
>NZ_JBNYXT010000052.1:0-26556 GCF_051380795.1 Janthinobacterium leeuwenhoeki | reverse complement strand
TTCAAGGTCGGAAAAGCTCTTTTGCATGATTGATGGCGAACAGTCAGGATACCGTTATTGTCTCAGGTAGGTCCGCCGCAGGGAACGGCGTTTGATGAATAAATCAGTGGTTCCCTAAGTGTGCTTAAAGCAAAATGATGGTACCTATATTGATTATGTTTCTAAATAGATCAGAAAGTGAGAGGCATGAGCTCGCAGTTAGCAAGAAGGGCTTGCGATTATTTCCACGATCACTTGATCTATTTAATATGGTGGTTAAACATCGCAGTCGATTTTATTATTAAAATAATCTTTTAAAAGGCTAGATCTGACTTTTCTTACTGCCATATACGCACCCATTACAACTAAAATATTTCCTTCTGAAATTATTTGCACATTCCCTTCGTCCCAGCGCAGTAATCGTGGCAGATTTTGTCTATATATTATTTTTTTACCAAGCCGCTGCTCTTCAATATAATTTATTTTTAGAAGGCAGATTTCAATTTCACCTAGCACAGCTAAGCCATCATCTTGAACAGTAAATTTTGCCGGAAGCACTGCCATAAGTGAAAAGGACGACCCTATCGCGGCTCCCAACAACAGTCCGTCAAGCGGAGCCTTTGAATCAGAAAATAAGTAGCTTACCAAAACCATACTACCAAGTAATGTAACAATCCACGAAATCGCTTGGGATCTTGATTGAAAAAGTACTAAATAGCGCCATCTCGCCAGGGGGAAATATATTTTAGATATATTATCTCCAATTTTTTTCATTCTATCTTTTTCAGATTTATTCATTTTTCAACTTTGAATTTTGTTTTCGTGGCACCAACTTTCGGCGCCACGAATATTATTAATAAATAATTAAAATCTAGAATTAAAATATACGTGGCAAATAGAAGCACCAAGAATTGCACCACCGACGCCACCAACTGGCCCCCCTAATGAAAACCCTATTGCCGCAAAACCTGATACAGTACCAGCAGTAACAATAGTTTGAACAAATCCGGCGCCAGACACTTCATCAATTTCAGCCATAGATAAATTTTCCATTTTCCTCTCCAAATTTATTTTAAAATAAGAAGCGCTCAATATATAGCGTTGAACGTAAGTGCATTATTCTTCGAAAATCGGATAAGGAGTTTGATAATAATCATGCTATGGCGATGGATACAAGCTTTTAGACATCACTTGGGAAATCAATATTGATTTTTATCAAAGAACACGAAAATAATTTTCCCTCTTATTTCATAAAGAGAATTTTAGTTGCGCATTTTAAATATTTACACTTATTGAGCTAAAGCGAAGTGACAACGCAAACCAAGACGATTGGTGAAGTCCGTGAATAACAGTTTAAAAACTTGATAGTAACTATCAGGTCAAAGCTTCCATGAAATTTTTGAGCGCCAAGCCCAAACTGTTTTTTGAGATAGATTCATCATTTCCTGCTCCGAACATTTTCATGACATCGGCACGCAAGCGAAACCACCGGAGTGGATGTAGTTTGTTTCGGAAATAATATGCCGTGCTTGCGAAAAATCAGCGGGTGATGCACTTGACTATCAGACGGCCGCCAGCCGCGCCGCCCTGTCACCCCACCACGCCGCTTCCTCGAACACGGAAAAACCGGACAGATCGGCATGCGCGAACAGGATGGCGCCATCGTGTTCGCGCAGCGCCTTCAGGCCCGCATTGCTGCGAAATCCAGGCAAGGGCGCCGCCATGGCGTGGCCGCGCACGGTGATGTCGACGCGCTCGACGCAGCTGGCAAAATCGCGTCCATACGCCGTTTTCAGATCGACGCTGGCCAGTGCCAGCAATGCCTCGGGAGTGGCCGTGTCGAGCCACCTGCGGGCTTCCTGCGGTGTGCGGTCGGACAGGGCCACGTAGGCGCTGAAGACGGTTTTCTCGGGCGGACGCACGCGGATATCCTGGTGCGTGGCGACGACATAGCCGAGGCCAGGTTCCTGGTACACCACATTGTCCCAGCATAGCGGCGCATACGGCAGTTCATCGGGAAAGCGCTTGAGCAGGAAGTTGGCCACCAGCCACGGCGCATACGCGGGCGTATCGCGTTTCGTGTCAAAGCCATAGTCGGCGATATTCTTCACCACGCGCGCCGCCACATACAGTGGCATGGCGCAGATGGCCTTGCGTGCCTTGACCAGGTAAGTGCGCGGCTGGCCGTCGACCAGTTCCAGGCACAGCGCCTCCACGCCCTCGTCCGTCGTCTGCACGGAAACCACCGTGCCCGCATGACGTTTGACACCTGAGGCCTGCTCCATGGCCGTGGCCACGGGTTGCATGCCGCCCGGCCAGGTCAGCCAGGCGCCGTTGCCCGCATTCGCCGCCTGCCCCCAGCGGCTGCAGTAGTAATGCAGGCCGGCCCAAGCCGAGACCTGGTCGTAGCGCGTGCCATAGTCGTCGCGGCAGCAGTAATTCAAATACCAGTGCAAGGTGGGCGAGGTATAGCCTTCGCGCTCCATCCACTGCTTCAAGGTGATGCTGTCGAGCGCCTGCCAGGCGGGATCCTGCGACGATCCGACGGTGGGAAAGACAAACACGCGCTTGCCATCGTTGCCGCGCGCCTGGCGCAGCTGCGCCACCTGCGCAAAGAAGCGCTCGTGCTGCGCCAGTTCCGCAGGCGGCACGCCTTCGGTGGGAATGAAGCCATCCTGCCACTGGCCATTGAACAGCAATCGCTCCTCGGGCGCGTGCAAAATATAGCGCTCGTCGTAAGTCGGCTTTTCCGCCTGCGGATCGCGCTGGATAATCCCCAGGTCGAACAGGATCTCGCGCACATGGGTCGATTCGGGCGAAGGCAGCGGCAGGTAATGGCCACCGGTCGGATAAGCCAGGTCGCCGAAGTGGCCGCCCGCCGCGTTGCCGTACGGCTGCGGCCCATCGATCATGAGGAAATCCTGGTGCCCCAGTTTGTTCAAGCGCCAGGCGGCCGTCAGGCCGGCAATGCCGGAGCCGAGGATGGCCACGTCGGTGCTCAATGTTCGCGATGGCAGCGGCAGCGCCTTGCGGTCGCGAAGGAAATGACCTTCGCTGCGGCCCGGATACAGCACCTTGGGCGTGATTTCCTGCCAGCGCAAATAGGCGGCGATGCTGCCGATGCCGGCAGCTGCCGCCGCCGTGCCGCCGGCGGCCCACAGCATGAAGGAACGGCGCTGCATCAGCGGATCACCCGGTTCCAGTCCTGCTCGAATTCATGCACGAGCGACTGGGTATTCAAGCGATTCGGCGCCATCGGCAGCGGCTGCATGTCGGGCGGGAAGATGAACATTTCGCGCGTGGTGTCCGCATTCAGGTAGCGCATGGGCAGGCGATAGCTGGTAGGCGGCTTGTAATCAAGCTGGGGCGAAGCGAGAATAAAACCCCATTCGCCGAACGAGGGCACATAAGCGTGGTAGGGCCAGGTGCGCATGCCCACTTCGCGCAGGGTCGAATTGATGGTCCAGTAGGCGTGCGGGGCAAAGAAGGGCGACGTCGATTGCACCACCATCAGGCCTTTGACCGCCAGGTGCTTTTTCACCAGATCGTAGAACGGCACGGAGTACAGTTTTCCGAGCGCGAAGCTGGACGGATCGGGGAAATCGACGATGGCCGCGTCGAACATGTCGGCGTTGTTGCGCAGCCAGACGGCGGCATCGGCATTGACGACGGTGACGCGCTTGTCCGAGAACGAATTGTTATTCAGCTTTGCCAGTTCCGGGCGCGTGGTAAACGCGGCCGTCATGGCGGGGTCGAGGTCGACCACGGTGACGTGTTCGATCTGTGGATAACGCAGGATTTCGCGCAGCGCCAGGCCATCGCCACCGCCCAGCACCAGCACGCGGCGCGCCCACGGCAAGGCTTCCAGCACGGGGTGCACCAGCGCCTCGTGGTAGCGGTACTCGTCGCGCGAGGAAAACTGCAGGTTGCCATTGATGTACAGCCGCGTATCGTCCTTCCAGCGCGTGATCACCAGGCGCTGGTAAGGCGTGGTGGTGGAATACACGATCTGGTCGCCAAACAGGCCGTGTTCGCCCCAGGCCACCATGCGGTCCGACATGGCAAAGCCGGCGATCAGCAGCAGCATCACGGCGCAGGCGCGCAGGAATTGTCCCGTCATGTTCTTCAGCTCGGCGCGAAACACATAAATGCTCCACAGGCCCACGCCCACATTGAGCATGCCGAACAGGAAGCCCGTGCGCACCAGGCCCAGGTACGGCGACAGCACCAGCGGGAACAGCAGGGAGACGGCCAGCGCACCCAGGTAATCGAATGTCAACACGCGGCTGACCAGTTCGGAAAATTCCGTCTGGCGCGTGTTCAGGGCGCGCATCACCAGCGGCACTTCCATGCCGACCAGTGCGCCGATCAGGAACACCATCACATACAATAAGGTGCGAAATGGCGCCGCCATCCACGAAAACGTCATGAACAGGATGGCGGCCGACAAGCCGCCGATCAGGCCCACGGCCAGTTCGATGTCGACGAAGCGCGAGAGCACGTCGTCGTCCCGCACATACTTTGAAAAGTGAGCACCCACACCCATGGCGAACAGGTAACAGCCAATGATGGTGGAAAACTGCAGGATGGAGTCGCCGAGCAGGTAGCTGGACATGGCGCCGGCGATCAACTCATACGCGAGGCCGCAGGAGGCGACCACGAAGACGGACAAGATCAGAATCTTTTTGTTCATTGGACTTTTTTTTGTTCTAATATGCGTTGACGTTATCAAATACTCATTGCGAGGAAAGCCGTGCCCGCCATCCTAAACTATCTGATCCATCTTTTACTGGCCGCCGGGCTGCTGATTGTTTTTTTTATCATCTACACGCGCGTCACGCCGTATAACGAAGTGCTGCTGATCCGCCAGGGCAACCAGGCGGCAGCCCTGTCGCTGGGCGGCGCCATGTTGGGCTTTTCCGCCACCATCGCCTCGTCCCTGATGCACACGGCCGACTACCAGCAGTTCTTCGCCTGGGCTTTTGGCGCCATGGTGGTGCAATTGCTCGCCTATGTGGTCACCACGCGATTGCTGCGCATGTCGAAGGACCAGATCGAATCGAACAACAGCGCCTTCGGCGGCCTGCTGGCCGCCATTTCCCTGTCGATCGGCGCCATCAACGCCGCCTGCATTTCCTGACGTTTCAACTTATTCAAGGACACCATCATGAGCCTCGGCAGCTTTATCAAGAAGCAGTTTATCGACGTACTGCAATGGAACGAAGAGACGGAAGGCGTACTGGCCTGGCGTTTTCCCATGCAGGATTTCGAAATCCAGAACGGCGCCATCCTGAATGTGCGCGAATCGCAGGTCGCCGTCTTCGTCAATGAAGGCAAGATCGCCGACGTCTTCGGTCCCGGCACGCACAAGCTGACGACGCAGACCTTACCGTTGCTGACCAACCTGAAAAACTGGGACAAGCTGTTCGACTCGCCCTTCAAGTCGGACGTGTATTACTTCAGCACCCGCGTGCAAACGGGCCGCAAGTGGGGCACGCCGCAGCCGATCACCATCCGCGACAAGGATTTCGACATGATCCGCGTGCGCGCCTTCGGCATGTACTCGTACCGCATCGCCGACGCCCGCACCTTCTTCACCGAAATCAGCGGCACGCGCGAAATCTATACGCGCGACGAGGTGGAAGATCAATTGCGCGGCATTTTGATGTCGAGCATGGCCAGTTCGCTGGGCGGCGCAAATGTCCCCTTCCTCGACATGGCGGCCAACCAGGCGCTGATGGCGCAGGAAGTCAAGGATGGCCTGGCGCAGGCGTTTTCCCGCTATGGCGTGGGCCTCGATGAATTCAACGTGGCCAGCATCAGCCTGCCCGAGGAATTGCAGGCGGCGCTCGACGAGCGCATCTCGGCCGGCATGAAGGGCGGCCTGGGCGCCGACAAGATGAGCGGCTACACCAAATTCCAGGTAGCCAACGCGATCCCGCTGGCGGCGCAGAACGAAGGCGGCATGGCCGGCATCGGTGCGGGCCTCGGCGCCGGGCTGTCGATCGGCCAGGTGATGGCGCAAAGCATAGGCGGAGCGCTACAGCAGCCGGCACCTGCCCCGGCCGCACCGCCTGCGGCGCCACCGGCTCCCGTGGAAGAACCGATCGAGGCACGCCTGGAAAAACTCAAAGGCTTGCTCGACAAGGGCCTCATTTCGCCAGC
Source organism: Janthinobacterium leeuwenhoeki (assembly GCF_051380795.1). NCBI lineage: Bacteria > Pseudomonadati > Pseudomonadota > Betaproteobacteria > Burkholderiales > Oxalobacteraceae > Janthinobacterium > Janthinobacterium leeuwenhoeki. Next base: position 20,412 of record NZ_JBNYXT010000052.1, on the reverse strand, counting down.
CGACTACGACGGCGCCAAGGCTGAACTGCTGAAAAAACTGATCGGCTAAGCGCGACTGCATGCAAACTGTTTCCTGTCCCAGCTGCGGCGCGGAAGTCCGTTTCCGCTCGCACGCTTCCGTGCTCGCCGTGTGCGAGTACTGCCACAGCACCATCCTCAAGGACGCCGATTCCGTCAGGGACGTGGGCAAGATGTCGGCCGTCCTGGAAGACTATTCGCCGATCCAGATCGGCACGGCCGGCGTGCACGACGGCCTGCACTTCACCGTCGTCGGCCGCATCCAGCAGCGCTACAGCGCCGGCACGTGGAACGAGTGGTATCTGCTGTTCGACGACGCCAGCACGGCGTGGCTGGGCGATTCGTCCGGCCTGTACACGCTGACGCGCATACGCGCCACACAAGACGCCCTGCCCGTCTTTGGCGAGCTGGCGCCGGGCAAGCGCTACACGATCTGCGGCGAGCCGTACACGGCGGCCGAGATCCGCAACGCCGAATGCATCGCCGGCCAGGGTGAGCTGCCCTTCAAGGTGGGCGCCGGCTGGCGCATCCAGGTGGCGGACTTCCGCAACTACGCCAGCTTTGTCACGCTCGACTACACGGATGGCCCGCAACCGGTCGTCTACCAGGGCGTCGCCGTCACCCTGGACGGCTTGCAGTGCCAGCTGCTGCGCGACGACGACGCCATCGCCAAAAGCGCCGGCAAGTACCGCGGCAAGCTCGACGCGCTCGACTGCCCGTCCTGCGGCAGCGGCATCCAATATGTACCCGGCGCGGCGGCGCAACTGGTGTGTCCCGCCTGCCAGGCGCAGCTCGACGCCAGCGGCCCGGAAGCCCAGGTGCTGGCCATCGGCAGGCAGGTGCACGACAACGCCGACATCACGCTGGAGCTGGGTGCCAGCGCGAAGATCAGCAATGTCGATTTCACGGTCATCGGCATGATGCGCCGCGCCGACGACGAAGGCAGCGAGTGGAACGAATACCTGCTGTACAACGCGCGCGCCGGCTTCTTCTGGCTGGTGGAGACGGACGATGGCTGGTCGCGCTCGAACGTGCTGCCGAACTGGCCCAACTGGACATCATTGGACGCCGATACCTGCACGCTCGATGGCGCCACGTATCGCAAACTGTATGACTACGGCTCGCAGGTCGTGTACGCGGCGGGCGCCTTCAACTGGAAGGTGGCCGTCGGCGACAGCACGCGCGTCCATGAATTCGAACAGGGGCAGACCAAGCTGGCGGCGGAAATCACCGGCGAAGAAATGACGTGGTCGCGCTCCGTCCCCGTCGCCTATGACCAGATGGCAGCCTGGTTCGGCGCCGCCTTCCATGGCGGTGCCAAGGTACAGAATATCCAGCTGAGCCACCGCGGCATCGCCAAGGTCTTCATCATCATCGTGCTGGTCCTGAATGCGATCCCGATGTTCGTCTCGTTCTCCAGCACCTTGATGTGGAGTGTGCTGGGCTGCCTGGCGCTGTTCCTGCCCGCCGCTTTTCTCGACAAGAATGCAAAGAATCCCCCATGAGTAAATACGTGATCTATGCCTTGATGGTGACGTTTTCCGTCACGGCCGCCAACTGGGTGCGCATGTTCAAGGTGGCCGGCAGCAGCAGCGGCAGCAGCTGGAGTTCGCGCACGGGCAGCGGCGGTGGTAGCTATGGCGGCGGCTCCAGTGGCGGCAGCCACAAATAAGCATGACAGCCACACCGCATCTGCCCCTGGGCACCCATCTGCTGGCCGACCTGTCGGGCATCGCGCCGGAACGCCTGCGCGACGCCGCCGCGCTCGAGCACCTGCTGCGCGACGCTGCCATCACGGCTGGCGCGCAGGTACTGCACAGCCATTTCCACAGCTTTGGCGCGGGCCAGGGCGTCACCGGGGTGGTGCTGCTGGCTGAGTCGCACATCTCGATTCATACCTGGCCGGAATGCAGCTTTGCCGCCGTCGACATCTTCATGTGCGGCGCGGCGCAGCCGCAGCTGGCGTTGGACGCCATCAAGGATGCGCTGCAGGCGGCACACTGCCAGCTGCAATCCGTGCGGCGCGCCCCGCCGGGGCATTCCTAGCGTCGCTGGTGGATCGCGTGGGGATCGCTTACACTGTCGGCTCATATCCCAACCGTGACTTCCATGCGCCGTTCCGCCCTTCTTGCCCTGCCCCTGCTGCTGCTGGTTTCCGCCTGCGATGACTACACGGCGCCCAGCCTGTACCAGGCCACCACGCCCGAGTGCAAGACGTGGACGGAAGGCTCGCGTTTCGAACTGCCGCGCGGCATCAGCGTGTATGCCACGCCGCCTGTCACCCTGAAGGAAGGCGGCACGGAGCTGGCGCTGATTTTCACCTTGCCCGTCGGTACGCAAGCCAGTTTTACGCGCCTGTCCTTCCTGCTGGAAGAACCGCACAAGCAGCCATTCGCCGAGGCCAAGGTGCTGACCATCTACCAGCGCGGCATGAACCAAAAGGCGGAAATCGTCGACGTCATCGAAAAGCTGCCCATCATGTTTGCCGCCGTCGGCAACAGCAAGGAAACCCAGTGGCGGCTGCGCCTGCAGCTGCCACGCCAGCTGCCGCAGCGCTTTGATCTGTCGATGCCCGACATGCTCGTCGCCGGCAAGCGCTATCCGGTGCGTACGTTTACTTACCGCTATTTCCCCGAGCGCCAGGCTTACGGCATGTGCAGCTAATTCAACAATCGCGCCAACAATGTGTCGGATTACGCCCTGCGGACTAATCCGACCTACGGCATGTGCAGCTGAGGTTGACGGCGGCGCACGCCGCTGGCACACTGGCGTTTTCCATCACCCTTCAGGAGTAGACAACATGCGCCATTCGGATACTGCCGTGCTGTCGGCTGCCTGATCACTGTTTCCCCCGCTAAGCCCCTTAGCTCGCACTTCCCCATACGCGTGATCGCGTAGCCGACGTCCCCCTTCTTTCGTGCCAGTCATGACGACTGGCGGGGCCTGCACGCGCAGGCTACACGTCCGCACGCGGACGACAGAATCTGGAATCACGCTACCATGATCGCATTCGATTTTGCGCAACTACGCCTTATCGGGCTGCAGCAGGCCATCGCCGCCGCAGCCACCCAGCTCGACGTATCTTCCCCCACCGCGCAGCTGATGCGCGTGAGCGCCGTCCACCGCGACAGCATCGGCGTGCACGACGGCACCAGGGAACACCCGGCGCACATCCTGCCAAGCCTGCTGCACGAGCAGCAGGCGCAGGACAAGGTGCTCACGGTCGGCGACTGGATCGCCGCCGAACCCGATCCTCATGGTGGACTGTGGATAAGGGCGCACTTATCCCCAGTCACGCAAATCGCCCGGCGCAGCAATGACGGACGGCGCCAGGTACTTGCCAGCAATGTCGATACGGCCTTGCTGGTGATGGGACTGGACGAGGACTTCAACCCGCGCCGCCTGGAACGCTATCTGGCCATCGCGCTGGCGGCACAGGTCAGCCCCGTGGTCGTGCTGAGCAAGGCTGACCTAGCCGACGACGTGGGCGGCAAGCTGGCGCAACTCAGACACCGTCTGCCGCAGCACGTGCCGCTGTTTGCCATCGATACGCGCCATGCGTATGACGTGGCCATCCTGGAACCCTGGCTGGATGCAGGCCAGACCCTGGTGCTGCTCGGCTCATCGGGCGCCGGCAAGTCCAGCCTGACCAATACCTTGTGCGCAGCGAATCAAACGACCAACGGCGTGCGCCATGGCGACGGCCGTGGCCGGCATACGACGACGGCGCGCTCGCTGCACCTGTGTGCCAGCGGCGCCTGCATCATCGATACGCCGGGCTTGCGCAGCTGGCGCGCCGATGCCGATACGGAGACTCTGGCGGCCACGTTCGACGATATCGCGGCGCTGGCAGCGACGTGCCAGTTCCGCGATTGCCGGCATGCCAGCGAACCTGGCTGCCAGGTGCGCGGCGCCGTCGATGCGGACCGCTTGCGTAACTATCACAAGCTGCTGCGCGACGCCCGGCGCATCGAGGAGACGCCGCTTGAGCGCATTACCGCGCGCGCCAAGTGGAAGACGATATTGAAGGCGGGGCTGGAAAGGGGAAAGGACAAGCGCCGCTAATTTTGCTGAAAAAAAAGGCAGCCCGCAGGCTGCCTTTCTTGTTGCTGCTTGCAAGCGAATTAATGCTTGCGCAGCTTCTGGATCGCTGCCAGCTGCGCAATCGCGCTGGCCAGCTCGGCTTGCGCTTGCGCGTAGTCGATGCCCGAATCCTTGTTGTGGATATTTTCTTCCGCCAACTTCTTCGCTTCCAGCGCTTTCGCTTCATCCAGGTCGTGACCGCGGATCGCGGTATCGGCCAGGACGGTCACGGTATCCGGTTGCACTTCCAGCAGGCCGCCGGCAACGAAGACGAACTCTTCTTCAGCCTGGCCGACTACCTTGATGCGGACCGCGCCCGGACGGATGCGGGTAATCAAAGGCGTGTGGCGTGGGTAGATACCCAGCTCGCCTTGTTCACCCGGCAACGCGACGAATTCTGCTTCGCCTGAAAAAATCAGTTCTTCAGCGGAAACCACGTCAACGTGAATTGTGTGTGCCATGTGTGTCCTATCGGGTTGAAGAACCCCGCCTGGTAAGGGGCGGGGTTAGGCCCAGACTTAACTTAGTTAAGTTTCTTGGCTTTTTCGATTGCTTCTTCGATCGTGCCGACCATGTAGAACGCTTGTTCCGGCAGGTGATCGAGTTCGCCCGAAGCGATCATTTTGAAGCCCTTGATCGTGTCTTTGAGCGAAACGTATTTACCAGGCGCGCCGGTAAAGACTTCAGCGACGTGGAAAGGCTGCGACAGGAAACGCTGCATCTTACGTGCACGGGCGACCAGCAGTTTGTCTTCCGGTGCCAGCTCGTCCATACCCAGAATCGCGATAATGTCGCGCAATTCCTTGTAGCGTTGCAGGGTCGTTTGCACGGCACGCGCGGTGTCATAGTGCTCTTGACCAACGATCAACGGATCGAGCTGACGCGAGGTCGAATCGAGTGGGTCCACGGCTGGGTAGATACCCAGGGAAGCGATGTCACGCGACAGCGCAACGGTCGAATCCAAGTGAGCAAACGTGGTAGCAGGCGATGGATCGGTGTAATCATCGGCTGGAACGTAGACGGCCTGGATCGAGGTGATCGACCCGGTCTTGGTCGACGTGATACGCTCTTGCAGACGGCCCATTTCTTCAGCCAGGGTCGGTTGGTAACCCACAGCCGACGGCATACGGCCCAGCAGTGCCGATACTTCGGTACCAGCCAGCGTGAAGCGGTAGATGTTGTCGACGAAGAACAGAACGTCCTTGCCTTCATCACGGAACGATTCAGCGATCGTCAGGCCGGTCAGCGCAACGCGCAGACGGTTACCTGGCGGTTCATTCATCTGACCGTAGACCATCGCAACTTTGGAGTTCTCTGGATTTTCCAGATCGACCACTTTCGCGTCAGCCATCTCGTGGTAGAAGTCGTTACCTTCACGGGTACGCTCACCCACGCCGGCGAACACGGACACGCCGCTGTGCGCTTTGGCGATGTTGTTAATCAGTTCCATCATGTTGACGGTCTTGCCTACGCCAGCGCCGCCGAACAGACCAACTTTACCGCCTTTTGCAAACGGGCAAACCAGGTCGATCACCTTGATGCCGGTTTCCAGCAGTTCTTGCGATGGCGACAGTTCGTCGTATGCAGGAGCGGTGCGGTGGATCGACGCGATCTGCTCGTGCGACACCGGGCCGCATTCGTCGATCGGGTTACCCAGCACGTCCATGATGCGACCCAGGGTTGCCTTACCGACTGGCACCATGATAGGTTTGCCGGTATTTTGAATCATCATGCCGCGACGCAAGCCATCGGACGAACCGAGTGCAATGGTACGGACAATGCCGTCGCCCAACTGCTGTTGTACTTCCAGGGTCAGTTCCGAGCCTGCCATCTTCAAGGCATCAAATACCTTAGGCATCGCGTTGCGGGGAAACTCAACGTCCACCACAGCGCCGATACACTGAACGATTTTGCCATCAGCCATGTTCGTTCCTTCAATATAGTTAAATTCGTTTAAACCGCAGCCGCACCGGCGACGATTTCGGAGAGTTCTTTGGTAATCGCAGCTTGGCGGGTCTTGTTGTAGATCAGCTTCAGTTCGCCGATCACACTACCCGCGTTGTCGCTTGCAGCTTTCATCGCGACCATCCGTGCCGATTGCTCGGACGCCAGATTCTCCGCGACTGCCTGGTACACCAGCGCTTCTACATAGCGCTCCAGCAATTCGTCGATGATGCTTTGCGCATCCGGCTCGTAGATGTAATCCCACGAGTGTGCGCTCTTGTCGGCGACCATCTTGTCAGCCGTCAGGGGCAGCAACTGTTCGACCACTGGTTCCTGCTTCATCGTGTTGATGAATTTGGTGTAGCACAGGTACACTGCGTCGAGCTTGCCTGCCTGGAACTCTTCGAGCATGACCTTGACAGGTCCGATCAATTTGTCCAGGTGGGGCGTATCACCAGTTTGAATGGCAGAAGCGACGATCTTGACGCCGATGCGATTCAAAAAACCCAAACCCTTGTTACCGATGGCAACTGCTTCAATCCGGTTGCCAGCTGCTTCCAGCTCGCGCGACTTCGACGTCACCTGGCGCAGGATGTTGGTGTTCATGCCGCCGCACAGACCCTTGTCGGTCGTGACAACGATGAAACCCACTGCCTTCGCTTGCGTACCCTGGGCAACTGCCAGGAACGGGTGCGTGTATTCCGGATTGGCATTCGCCAGATTGGCGGCGATATTCCGAATCTTGTCACTATAGGGACGAGCGGCCCGCATCCGGTCTTGCGCCTTGCGCATTTTGGACGCGGCGACCATTTCCATCGCCTTGGTGATCTTCTTCGTATTCTCTACGCTCTTGATCTTGCCTCGTATCTCTTTGCTTGATGCCATGAGTCCTTACTCCTTCTGCGCGTAGGGCGGCGCCTCACTCGAGGTGGGCGCCGCCTGGCCGCTTAATATGCGCCGGATTTCTTGAAATCAGCAATGGCCGCCGACAGAGTTGCTTCGCTGTCTTTGTCGAGTTGCTTGGTTTCTTCGATCTTGGCCAGCAGAGCAGCTTGCTTGGTCTTCATGTAAGCGTGGACACCAGCTTCGAACGACAGCACTTGCTTGACTGGCACGTCGTCCATGAAGCCTTTGTTCACCGAGAACAGCGATACGGCCATCAGCGAGATCGACAGTGGCGAGTACTGGGCTTGCTTGAGCAATTCCGTTACGCGGGCACCACGGTCCAGCTGCTTGCGGGTCGATTCATCCAGGTCCGAAGCGAACTGCGCAAACGCAGCCAGTTCACGGTACTGCGCCAAGTCGGTACGGATACCGCCGGACAGGTTTTTGATGACCTTGGTCTGGGCGGCGCCACCGACGCGCGATACGGAAATACCGGCGTTAATTGCAGGACGGATACCGGCGTTGAACAGCGAGGTTTCCAGGAAGATCTGACCGTCGGTAATCGAAATCACGTTGGTTGGAACGAATGCGGACACGTCGCCAGCTTGCGTTTCAATGATCGGCAGTGCCGTCAGGGAACCGGTCTTGCCTTTGACGGCGCCGTCGGTGAACTTCTCGACGTAGTCGGCGTTCACGCGTGCTGCGCGTTCCAGCAGGCGGCTGTGCAGGTAGAACACGTCGCCTGGGTACGCTTCGCGACCTGGTGGACGGCGCAGCAGCAGCGAGATTTGACGGTAAGCAACAGCTTGTTTGGACAGATCATCGTAGACGATCAGTGCATCTTCACCGCGGTCACGGAAGTATTCGCCCATGGCGCAACCGGAGTACGGCGAGATGTATTGCATGGCGGCCGATTCCGAAGCGGAAGCGGCGACAACGATGGTGTATTCCATCGCGCCGTGCTGTTCCAGCGAGCGCACGATGTTCTTGATCGACGAGGCTTTTTGGCCAATCGCGACGTAGATACATTTCATGCCCTGGCCTTTTTGATTGATGATCGCATCAATCGCCACAGCCGACTTGCCGGTTTGACGGTCGCCGATGATCAGTTCGCGCTGGCCGCGGCCAACTGGAACCATCGCATCGATCGACTTCAGGCCGGTTTGCATAGGTTGCGAAACGGACTCACGGGCGATCACGCCCGGAGCGATTTTTTCAATCGCGGCCGTCAGTTTCGTCTCGATGGCGCCTTTGCCGTCGATTGGCTGACCCAGCGCGTTGACAACGCGGCCGAGCAGCTCAGGACCGACTGGCACTTCCAGAATGCGGCCGGTGCATTTCACCGTGTCGCCTTCGGAGATGTGCTCGTAGGCACCCAGAATCACGGAACCGACGGAGTCGCGTTCCAGATTCATTGCCAGGCCAAACGTGTTGCCTGGGAATTCCAGCATCTCGCCTTGCATCACGTCCGACAAACCGTGGATGCGGCAGATACCGTCGGCGACGGAAATAACCGTGCCTTGATTACGCACTTCAGCGCCGCCGTCAAGACCTTGGATCCGGCTCTTGATCAACTCGCTGATTTCAGATGGGTTGAGTTGCATACTAACTCCTAAAAGTGTTTCTCTCAGCTTGCGCGAGGGGTAAGGGTCTGTCTTAGCTGGCCTGCCGAAGCGCGTGTCTTACGACACCAGTGCAGCGTGCAGTTGCTGCAGCTTGGCGCGCACCGAGGTATCGAGCACTTGGTCGCCAACGACCACGCGCACGCCGCCGAGCAGCGATGGATCCACTGTGACGGCAGGGTTGAGCTTACGACTGAATTTCTTTTCCAGCGTTGCGACCAGCTCGGCCGTTTGGCCTTCGCTCAGATCGAAAGCGCTCGTGATCTCGGCGTCAGCCGCACCTTCCAGACCGTTTTTCAAGGCATGGAATTGCGCGCCGATTTCCGGCAGCAGGCTGATGCGGCCATTTTCGATCAACAACGTGACGAAGTTTTTCACTTCCTCATTGAGCGGCGATTTCAACAACGACAGGATGGTGGCGGCGACGTCGCTTTCCGAAACTTTCGGATTGCGCGCGTACGCCTGTACCTCGGGGTGGCTACCGATCTGTGCCAGTTCGGACACCAGCTCGGACCACGCCGCGAGGTTGCTTGACTCCTTACCAGCTTGGGCTACGCGGAACAAAGCTTCCGCGTAGGGACGGGCGACGGTTGCGAGTTCTGCCATGATTACAGCTCGACAGCAAGACGCTGCAACATTTCGGCGTGAGCCGTAGCGTTGACTTCACGCTTCAAGATCTGCTCGGCACCCTTGACAGCCAGGTCAGCCACCTGAGCGCGCAATTGTTCGCGTGCTTTCGACAGTTGCTGTTCGGCGTCCGACTGGGCTTGCGCAATGATACGCGCAGCTTCAGCTTGTGCATTTTGCTTGATCTCTTCAGCAACCAGTTGCGCGCGCTTTTCAGCATCCGCAACGCGTTGCGACGCTTCTTCACGTGCACTGTTCAATGCCTCTTGCGCACGCTTTTCAGCGACAGCCATCGAAGCTTGACCTTGATCGGCCGCAGCCAATCCATCCGCGATTCGTTTGGCACGCTCATCCAGCGCATTGTTCAGCGCTGGAAATACGAACTTCATCGAGAACCAGACCAACACCGCGAAGGTGATCATCTGGCCGATGAGCGACATATTGATGTCCATACCTTTGCTCCTAACTAAAAGTTTCTCCTAGGGTTGGAGCGAATTACTGAGCAACAGCGGTCAGAGCCGACAGGAACGGGTTAGCGAACGTGTACAGCAGAGCGATACCAACGCCGATCATCGAGATAGCATCCAGCAGACCAGCGATAACGAACAGTTTGGTTTGCAGTTGTGGCATCAGTTCTGGTTGACGTGCCGAAGCTTCCAGGAATTTACCACCCAAGATAGCGAAGCCCAAAGCGGTGCCGATTGCGGCCAGGCCGATGATGATTGCTGCTGCCAGAACGGTCATGCTTTGTACTTGTGCGATCAGAGCTTGCATAAAATTCTCCTAAATTTAAAAACGAAAGGTACTAAAAAAACAAAATATAAAGTTGCTGATTAATGCTTCTCAACCGCAAGGCTCAGATACACAACCGTCAACGCCATAAACACAAAAGCTTGCAAAGTTACAATCAAGATATGGAAAATTGCCCATGGACCACCCAACGCCCACTGTGCCCACCAAGGCAACAACGCGATCAAGATGAAAATCAGCTCACCGGCATACATATTGCCGAACAGTCGCAGCGACAGGGAGATCAGTTTTGCAACCAACTCAACCATTTGCAGCAAGAAATTAACTGGTGCCAACAAGATCGTGCCGATGATGCCGCTTGCATGGAAAGGCGCGGTAAACAATTCCTTGATCCAGCCGCCCAGGCCCTTGGCCTTGACGGAAAACGCGATAATGCACAGAACGACCGAGAACGACATCGCAAAAGTATGGTTCACGTCGGCGGTCGGCACCACGCGCAGCTTGTGCACGCCAAACCAGCTCAACACTTTCGGCAGCAGGTCAACCGGCAGGAAGTCCATTGCGTTCAACAACCAGACCCACACGAAAATCGTGATCGCCAGTGGCGCAATGATCTTGCTTTTTGCGTGAAAGGCCCCATTAATAGTCTCATTGACCATTTCCATGATCATTTCGACGAAGTTTTGCAGTTTGCCAGGAACACCGGCCGTCGCACGGCGCGAAGCCATGTAGAAAACGGCAAGGAAAACAAAGCCCATGATGGCAGACACCCAGAAGGTGTCCAGGTTGAAGGCGCCATCGGCGCTTTTCAAGTGGGCCAAATGGTGGCTGATGTATTCTGTGGCGTTGGCCGGGGCAGCATGGCCCGCTTCAATAGCGTGTTCTGTGGTCATAATGAATTTAGATTTGTCGTTTCAGAGCACAACAGGCCCCAAAACCAATGATTAAACAGCGAGCAATGAAAACCAGTATGCTAAGGTTGCCACCGCGAAACCCAAGATCAGCCATAACCAGGCGGCCGACTGAAACAACACCAGTGCTAATATAAACAGCACCGCTGTAATAAATATTTTCACCATTTCCGCACGCAAGTGCGCGCGAAAAGCCTTTTTGGCGTCGCTAGAACCGCGAACCACCAGCAAGGCATACGCCAGACTGCCGGCGACGGCGATGGCACCGCCGCATGCGGCGGACCAGCCCTTCACGCTGCCCCCGAAAAACAAGGTCACAGTGGCAAAGCTGATCACGATTGCTAGCTGCAAGGCAACTACTTTGTAGACTGGCTTGGCAATACTTTGTTGTGAATCACTCAATTGCCAAGTTCCCAGAAAAATCTATACACGCAAAGACACGGGATTATAGTTGGCTTTGATCTATAGAGTCAAACGTTGCTGCACCGCAGCAGGGCGACTGCGGCGTGAAACTGACGCTTTACCGACTATTCGCCGCCATTTGCACCACTATATGGCAAAGTCGCTTGTCTGGCCGCTTACAGCCATGTTATCAAGGAATCACGTGGTGCATCTAGAAAGCATGGCCGGATTGTCCACACCCACACCTTCCATGTCTTTGCAGCTTGCTATTTAACCACGCAAGCGGGTCAGCAAACCATCGAGTACGTCAAGATCGGCAAAATCGATCACTAACTGGCCACGGCCCTTGTTGCCCATCTTGAACACCACGGGCGTGGCCAGTGCATCGGACAGCTCTTCTTCCAGGCGCGCGATGTCGCCGGACTTCTCCTTCTGGCGTGGCTCGACGGGGTTGGCCGCTTCCTCGACCGTGCGGGTGACGAGCTTTTCCGTTTCGCGCACCGACAGGCGCTTGGCCACCACCTGGTTGGCCAGGGTGATCTGGCTGGCCGCATCGACGGCCAGCAGCGCGCGCGCATGGCCCATGTCGATATCGCCGGCCATCAGCATGGTTTGCACGGGAGCGGCCAGGTTCATCAGGCGTAACAGGTTCGACACCGCGCTGCGCGAGCGTCCCAGCGCAGTGGCCGCTTGCTCATGCGTGAAACTGAAGTCGGCGATCAGACGGTGGATGCCCTGCGCCTCTTCCAGCGGATTGAGGTCTTCGCGCTGGATGTTCTCGATCAGCGCCATGGCGGCGGCGGCCAGATCATCCACGTCGCGCACCAGCACTGGCACTTCCGTCAGGCCGGCCAGTTGCGAAGCACGGAAACGGCGTTCGCCGGCGATGATTTCATATTTGACCAGGCCGCTCAAGGTATCCTGCCCGATCGGGCGCACCAGGATAGGCTGCATCAGTCCTTGCGCCTTGATCGAGGCGGCCAGCTCATTCAGGGCCCCCTCGTCCATGCGCGTGCGCGGCTGGTATTTGCCGGCTTGCATTTGTGACACGGGCAAGTTCGACGGTTGATGCGTGTCCGGGCTGGCAAAGTCGCCGCCACCGCCCAACAGGGCGTCGAGTCCGCGACCCAGTCCTTTTAATTTTTTCGTAGCCATGCTGTCCTAATCGTGTTTTCAGAGTAAGCGCTTACATCATTAGTGTGCAGACGCTCGCCCCTTGTTTACATATGTTTGATGCGTTCGACCATCTCGGCGCCGAAGGCGATGTACGCCTGGGCACCTTTCGAGCTGGGGTCGAAGGTCACGCCGGGCAGGCCGTACGATGGCGCTTCGGCCAGGCGGACATTGCGCGGGATGATGGTATTGAAAACCTTGTCGCCGAAGTGCTGCTCCAGCTGCGCCGACACTTGTTGCGATAATGTCATGCGTGGATCGAACATCACGCGCAGCAGACCAATGATCTTCAAGTCCGGGTTCAGGTTCGCGTGCACCTTCTTGATCGTGTTGACCAGGTCGGACAAGCCTTCCAATGCGTAGTACTCGCACTGCATCGGGATGATCACGCCATGCGCGGCGCACAAGCCGTTCAGGGTCAACATCGATAATGCCGGTGGGCAATCTACCAGGATGAAGTCATATTCGCCGTCGACTTCGGCCAGCGCATCCTTCAGGCGGCGTTCGCGGTTGTCCAGTTCGACCATCTCCACTTCCGCGCCGGCCAGCTCGCGGTTCGACGGCAAGACATCGAAGCGCCCCGCTTCCGAACGCTGGCGTGCCGTTTTGACATCGGACTCGCCCAGCATGACTTCATAGGTGGACGCCTTCAGGCCGGCCTTGTTGATGCCGGCGCCCATGGTCGCATTGCCTTGCGGGTCGAGGTCGACCAGCAGCACGCGCTGGTTCAATTTGGCCAGGCCGGCGGAGAGGTTGACGCTTGTTGTGGTTTTACCAACACCACCCTTTTGATTTGCTACACAAAAAATTTTGGCCATGTATCTTCTAGTTGTAAAGAGATGCAAACTTCATCGTGCGCCCCGGCATCTTGCCGAAACGATTTATACTGTTTATTTCATTTATACGATATAAATCGTTTATACGGTTTATATCATTTATACGGTATAAACTATTTATATTGTTTATACCGTTTAATTAATAGGCTTTTAAATTCTTGCTATAAAGACCAGATGACGCTCTGCATTTAGCCCTGGCACCTGAATTGCTCGTAGTTCTGTCACTTTCCAGTCTGCCGGCAGTCGCTCGCGCTCGTCTGGCGGTGCCACCCCTTTCAAGGCGATGAATTGCCCGCCCTCGGCCAGCACGTGGTTCGACCAGTTGACAAAGTCGGACAGGTCGGCAAAGGCGCGCGAGGTGATCACGTCGAATTTCTGCTGTACTTCCAGCTGTTCCACCCGTTTCGTGTACACGGTGACGTTGGCGAGCCCCAGTTCCGCCTTCACTTGCGTCAAAAATGCCGTCTTTTTATGCACCGTGTCGATCATCGACACTTTTACGTCGGGCCGCGCGATGGCCAGCACCATGCCCGGCAAGCCGCCACCGGCGCCGACGTCGAGCACGTTTTTGGCATGAGCGAAGGCCGGCACGGCGGCCAGCGAATCGAGCACGTGCAAAGTGAGCATCTGCAGGGGATCGCGCACCGACGTCAGGTTGTACACGCTATTCCATTTGGCCAGCAAGGCCAGGTAATCGAGCAGTTTTTCCGTCTGATCCGCGCTCAGGTCGAGCCCCAGCGCGGCGATGCCTTCATTCAAAATCTGGGCCAATGCGCCCCGGTCAAACTGCTTCATTCAACAACCTCGTCCTTTAAAGTGGTGGTCTGCGCGGCACCAAAACCGCGCTTTTTCAAGTGCACCAGCAGCAGCGAAATCGCCGCCGGTGTCACGCCGGAAATGCGCGAGGCCTGGCCCAGGGTTTCAGGGCGCTGCTTGTCGAGTTTTTGCCGCACTTCGACGGACAGCGCGCTGATATCCAGGTAATTAAAACCTTCCGGCAAAGCCAGGTTTTCATAGTGTTCGTGGCGCTCGATTTCCTTGCTCTGGCGCTCGATGTAACCCGCATATTTGAGCTGGATTTCCACCTGCTCGCGCACAGCCGCATCCTCGACGCCGGGCCCGGCCAGGGCTTGGCCCTCGATGCCCGTCATGCTCATCAGGGTGTCGTAGGCCACGTTCGGACGGCGCAGCAAATCTGCCAGCGAATACTCGCGCTCGATGGCCTGGCCGACGATGCGTTCCGATTCGGCGGCTGCCAGGATGCGCGGGTTGACCCACGTGGAACGCAGGCGTTCGAGTTCTCGCGCCACCGCTTCGCGCTTCGTTTCAAACGCTTGCCATTGGGCGTCGCCCACGCAGCCCAGGGTGCGGCCGATTTCCGTCAGGCGCATGTCGGCATTGTCTTCGCGCAGGCTCAGGCGGTACTCGGCGCGGCTGGTGAACATGCGGTACGGCTCCTGCACGCCCTGGGTGATCAGGTCGTCGACCAGCACGCCCAGATACGCCTCGGAGCGGCCCGGTACCCAGGCTTCCTTGTCCTGCGTCAACAGGGCCGCATTCAGGCCCGCCAGCATGCCTTGCGCGGCAGCTTCCTCGTAGCCAGTGGTGCCGTTGATCTGGCCGGCGAAGAACAAGCCAGCGACGGCCTTCGTTTCCAGCGAGGCCTTCAAGCCGCGCGGGTCGAAATAGTCGTATTCGATGGCATAGCCGGGGCGCAGGATGTGCGCGTTTTCCATGCCCTTCATCGATTGCACCAGGGCGATCTGCACGTCGAACGGCAGACTGGTGGAGATGCCGTTCGGATAGAACTCATGCGTCGTCAAGCCTTCCGGCTCGAGGAAGATCTGGTGCGATTCCTTGCCCGCGAAACGGTGGATCTTGTCTTCGATGGACGGACAATAACGGGGGCCAACGCCCTCGATCACGCCCGTGTACATGGGGCTGCGATCCAGGCCGGCGCGGATAATGTCGTGCGTCTGACTATTCGTATGCGTGACCCAGCAAGGCACCTGGCGCGGGTGCATGGCCGTGTTGCCCATCACGGAAAACACGGGCACGGGATCGAGGTCGCCCGGCTGTTCTTGCATCACGGAAAAGTCGATCGTGCGGCCATCGATGCGCGGCGGCGTGCCCGTTTTCAAACGCCCTTGCGGCAGCTTCAATTCCTTCAAACGCGCGGACAGGGAGATGGCGGGCGGATCGCCGGCGCGGCCGGCCGAGTAATTATTCAAGCCCACGTGAATCTTGCCGTCGAGGAAAGTGCCGGCCGTGAGCACCACGGCGCGCGCGAGAAACTTCAGGCCGATCTGCGTCACGGCGCCAACCACGCGGTCGCCTTCGACGATCAAATCATCGACGGCTTGCTGGAACAGCCATAAATTCGGCTGGTTTTCCAGGCGCGTACGGATGGCGGCTTTATAAAGAATGCGATCGGCCTGGGCGCGCGTGGCGCGGACTGCCGGGCCTTTCGAGGAGTTCAGGATGCGGAACTGGATGCCGGACTCGTCGGTGGCAATCGCCATCGCGCCGCCCATGGCATCAACCTCCTTGACCAGGTGGCCCTTGCCGATGCCACCGATGGAAGGGTTGCACGACATCTGGCCCAATGTCTCGATATTATGCGTGAGCAATAGCGTCTTCTGCCCCATGCGGGCGGAAGCGAGGGCCGCCTCGGTACCGGCGTGACCACCACCGACAACGATGACGTCGAATTCTGTAGGAAATAACATGATAAATAGGTAACAGTGCAAGTAAAAATGCGGGAAGAGAGCTCCGATTATAGAGTCTTTTTGCGAGCGCAACCTTCCAAGGGCCAATTTTTGCTTAATTTTTACTCAGCAGTGGCAAGCAAAGGGCCGTTTCTGTTTCACGTGGAACACGTAACTGGCCCGGAATCGCGTCCTGGACAGGGCTGCGGTGCTCGTGAATGTTTGCTACAATTGCCGCATCGTCCGCCTTCGTGGTCACGCCAGTGGCCGTAGTGACGATCATCCAGGAGGACGGCCTCCCCCATCATGGGCACACACCGGGACGGCCCGCTCTGTATAAGGAGCCGCCATGGCCTGGATACTGTTACTCATTGCCGGCATGCTTGAAGTCGTGTGGGCATACTCGATGAAACTCTCCGAGGGTTTCACCAAAGTCACTCCCTCCGTCATCACCATCGTCATGATGATCGCCAGCTTCGGCTTGCTGTCGCTAGCCATGCGCACCCTGCCCCTGGGCACGGCCTACACCATCTGGACCGGTATCGGCGCCGTCGGCGCCTTTATCGTCGGCGTCGTTTTTCTAGGCGAGCAAGTCAACACCATGCGCGTGTGCGCCGCCGTCCTCATCGTGTGCGGCATCGTGCTGATGAAACTGTCGTCCAGCCACTGAGAGGAATCCCCATGCTCCTCGAACACTATTTTGCCGTCCTGCTGTTCATTCTGATCGGCATCATGGTGGGCATCGTGCCCATGCTGCTGGGGCGCGCTCTCGGTCCGCACTAGCCCGATGCGCGCATGAAATTCGACATCCGCTTCTACCTGGTCGCCATCCTATTCATCCGGTTCGATATCGAGGTGATCTTCCTGATGCCTTGGGCGGCCAAGGTGAACACACTCGGCTTGCCCGGTCTCTGGGCCGTCATGGGTTTCTTGAGCCTGCTGACCATCGGTCTCGCCTATGAATGGAAACGCGGCGCGCGGGAGCGGATGTGGCCCAACATCTGGTTCCACGTGAAACAGGCGCGGGGCGGGAAAGCGGAGTAAGCTTGGCTTGTGTCTTCTTTGTCAGGAGTCTGCATGTCCGCCTTCCAATTCCGCACCGTGCCGCACCTGATCGTTGGAGCGGGCGCCGCCGCCCAGCTGGGTGCGCACATCGCCCATCACTTCCCCACCGTGCGCCGCGCCCTGCTCGTCACCGATGCAGGCTTTTTGCGCACGGGTCTGGCCGATACTCCGTTGCATAGCTTACGCACGGCGGGTATCGACGTGCGTGTCTTTTCCGAGGTGCAAGCCGATCCGCCCGAAGCCATCGTGCTGGCCGGCGTGGCCCAGGCCCAGATGTTTCACGTGGAACTGATTATCGGCCTCGGTGGCGGCAGCTCGCTGGACGTGGCCAAGCTGATTGCCGTGCTGGCGCCCGGCCACCAGGAACTGGCCCAACTGTATGGCATCGGCAATGTCCACGGCCAGCGCCTGCCCCTGGTGCAATTGCCGACCACGGCTGGCACGGGCTCGGAAGTCACGCACATCGCCATCGTCACCACGGGCGCCAGCAGCAAGATGGGCGTGGTCGCACCGCAACTGTATGCGGACCTGGCCATCCTCGACGCCAGCCTGACCCTGGGCTTGCCGCCCGCCGTGACAGCCGCCACCGGCATCGACGCCATGGTGCATGCGATCGAAGCGTACACCAGCCGCCTGCTCAAAAATCCATTCTCCGACATGCTGGCTACTCAGGCCTTGTCGCTGCTCTCCAGCAACCTGGTCACCGCCTGCCGCGATGGCAGCAATTTGCCGGCGCGCCAGGCCATGCTGCTCGGTGCCATGCTGGCCGGCCAGGCGTTTGCGAATGCCCCCGTGGCCGCCGTGCATGCGCTCGCCTATCCCATCGGGGCACTGTTCCACGTGCCACATGGCTTGTCGAATGCGCTGGTGCTGCCGCACGTGCTGCGTTTTAATTTATCCCATGCGGCGCCCCTGTACGCGCAACTGGCGGCCATACTCCAGCCAGGCATCACGGGCAGCGAGGAAGCGCGGGCCGTGGCACTGATCGACGCCATGCAAGAGATTGCCCTGGCCACCGGCATCGCGCGCACCCTGCGCGAGGTGGGCATCGCGGCCAGCGACCTGGACCGGCTGGCCGACGACGCCATGCTGCAGACGCGTTTGCTGGGCAACAATCCGCGCGTCGTCACCCGCGAGGATGCCCGCGCCATCTATGCGGCAGCGCTATGAGACTCAGTCGGGCACATCCACCACCGTGCCCGTCACGCTGATCGCATTGCCAGCCGCTGGCGTTGCCGCTATCGCCGGCACATTGACATTCGTGATCAAGGTCGACGCATCGGTGCGCGTCACCGTGCGCACCACCTGCGATGGCGGCAAGGCTTGCTTGGCGTTCAAGTGCGCATACATGGCGTCCAGCGCCCGGTTCAGGTACACATGTAAGGGCACGATCAGAGTCGGCAAGGCGCTGCTGAAGGAATCGAAGTGGTTGGCATGGGTCACCTCGATATAGCGCAACTGGCTATTGCCCCCTTCCACGGCGGCGTTCAGGCCAAGATAGGCGCGCGACGCGTGATTGACGGGAATCAGGGTATCGCTGCGTCCATGCACGATGATGGCCGGTTTGGCTTGCAATTTTCCGCTGGCCGCGACCTCGGTCATGCCGGCCCGCACGCGCACGCTTTGCGTGGCCAATGTACCCTGCAAAGCGGCGCCACTGACGGCGTCGCGCCCCGTCGCCAGGCTGCGCAGACACAGGAAGCCATCGAGCGACTGGTCCGCCAGGCTGTTTGACGGTGACACGCCGGCCGTGTAGCCCTTGGCGCCGCCCACGCTGTTCTCGTACACGACACTGCCAAGGATGCCGTTTTGCGCCGCAAAGCTGGCCGCCTTTTGCGCCGAACTAAACGGAATCGGATTACCGCTGCCATCCGTCTGCGCAAACGTGAAACCGCACACCTTGTCCGTCACGGAAAATTTTCCGTAAGCATACGCATACGTGACGGCCACCAGGATATTCGTGCCCGCGTGTGCGGCCTGCAGCGGATCGGAATCGACCAGCCAGCCATACGCGCGCAAACGCTGCTTCGCATCCGCCTGCTGCGCCGCCAGGTCGGCGCCATTCAACAAGCCCTTGGCTACCAGCGCCGTGCAGCGTCCCGCATTGCCCGCCACGGTAGCGATGCACGGCTGATACAGGGCCGCATAGGTGGCATAGTCAAACAGCGCACGGCCGGGATTGGCGACCACCACTCCGCCCTGGCGCACGCTGTAGGCGCTCGATGCTGCCGGCTGGATCTGCGGCTCGCTGGCCGCCACGCCGCTGATCAAGCCCTTGCTATCCTGCTCCGCCGCCAGCAAGGCCGAGCCAGCGCCATTGGAAATGCTCGAAGCGATCGTGATGGTGTTCTTCGGCGTCAGCCGCACGATGCGCGCACTGCCATCGCGGGCCAGCACGCCGTAGCGCTCGTTCAACACATAATATGCCATCTCGACCGCCTGCAAGGTGACCTTGCCCCAATCCTTCTCCGGGTTCTGCTGCGAGTGCGCATGCTTGAAGGCGATGCGGTTCGGGTAGGCGCCAGCCCAGGCCAGGCGCTCGGCATCGTTCAAGTCGGGCGCGAAGAGCGCGTTCTTGCCGGCGGCCACCCTGCCCGCGCGCACGCCGTTCTGCAAGTTGACGCTGTCATCTTCAAACACATACAGGCCCGTGCCGGACCCCTTGTCAGCATACGCCACGGCGCAACCCTTCTTCAAACCCCACTCCCCCGAGCTGCCGATGGCGCCGTAGATGCCGCGCGAGCCGCTCGACGTGCCGGTGACGATGCAGGCATGCTCGGGATCGAAGCTGGCCGGCACCTGCACCATCAAGGTGACATTCTTCTTGCCCGTGCCATCATCCGCATAAGCGATGTATTCACTGCCCGCGACCAGACCCTCGCCCGTGCCCACGTTGCCCGACGCATCGACGTTCGGTCCGTACAGGGTGCCGTAGCCGCTGTTGGCGGCAATGTCGAGCACGGCACGATAATTGGCGTAGATGGCGTTGCGGCGCAATTCGAGCGGCGTCGGCTGTTCCACGTTCGCATACGCGGGCGCGGCGCCAGCCAGCCCCGTCTTGCCCAGGCCAGCCGTCAGCAGATCGTTCGTCTTGCCATCGTAGTCGACCCGCGTGATGGCGCCCAGGTAGCCGGGCATCTGGTTCAGTTCTTCCGGCGCATGGTTGCTGCCACAGGCTGCCAATGCCAGCAGGGTGCACAAGCTCATGCCGGTGCCCGCGCGCGTGATCGTCGTTTGCATGGTGGTACTCTCCGTTGAAGTAACAGTGGACGCAATCGAGTAGGGGGCTGAGTTACCTCAGCCGCCCTCTCACACCACCGTACGTGCGGTTCCGCATACGGCGGTTCATTTCACAAGCTGGAAGCGCTGCTGGGTGTCCAGCAGCGAA
>NZ_JBNYXT010000051.1:0-27779 GCF_051380795.1 Janthinobacterium leeuwenhoeki | reverse complement strand
TAGTCTTCTCAATGACGAACGGCCCGATCGAAAATTCGACCGGGCCGTCAAGGCAAAACCAAAGCGCTATGCCATGCGCGTTCTACGAAAACCTGCTTAACTGAACGGCATTACCGCTCACGGGGATTTTGATGGCATTCATTACGCCGCGTATCCAAGTAAAAACATCGTTCTAAGTAATGCCGGCTTGCATTTTCATGCGTCCGGCATCACGCTTCCCGCCCCCCGCAATACCCCTCCCCGCATAGCCAGCAAGCATGCCATTTACGGGCAAAAACGCCGTTCTGCGCGCCCAAGCGGTGCGCCCGGGCGACAGCATCGCCATTTCCCTGCTTTTTCCTCGTGAAAACGTGAAAAACACTTGCATACAAGGTAAATCCACACCAATATTAGCCGTGCGATTAATTGCGCAATTTCCCATGTGTTTGTTAAGGAGGCTCGAAGATGGCAACAGCCAAAAAAACCCCAGTAGCAGCGCCAGCCAAAGCAGCAGCAGCCAAGCCTGCAGCCGCCAAGAAAGCAGCACCCGCAGCCAAAGCAGCAGCTAAACCAGCAGCGGCGAAGAAAGCGGCAGCACCGGCAACACCACGCAAGCCAAACGCAGCATTCATGAAAGCAATGACGCCATCGAAAGACCTGGCCGCCGTTGTTGGCGCAGCACCACTGCCGCGCACGGAAGTGACCAAAAAGGTATGGGATTACATCAAAAAACTCGATCTGCAAGATCCGGCCAACCGCCGCATGATCAATGCTGACGACAAGCTGAAAGCAGTTTTCGGCGGCAAAGCCCAAGTCTCCATGTTTGAAATGACGAAACTGATCTCCGATCATTTGAAATAATCAGATACGCGCCGGCCCAACACCGAGCGAGTGCCCCGCAGCTGATTCAGCGAGCGGGGCATTTTTTTGGGGTCAGACCCTGTCGGGTCTGACCCCGGCCGTTGCGGTGGGGTTTAAAAACGCACGAACCCCATATAAATGCAGGGGTCGGACCCACAGGGTCAGACCCCACCCCTCATTTAAACTCCCACTGTTTCCACGCCGCCCTTACCGCATTCGGATACTCGGCCCGTCCCCGGCTGCCGTTATACCGCCCCAGCGCCAGGTATAAATCCCCGCGTTCCATATCCAGGTACATGCGCAAAATCGCGCAGCCGTAGCGCAGATTCGTCTGCATGTGAAACAGCTTGCTGCGGTCATGGTCGCCGATGACGCCCGTCCAGAACGGCATCACCTGCATGTAGCCGCGCGCGCCGGCCAGCGAGACGGCATATTTGCGGTAGCTTGACTCCACCTGGATCAGGCCCAGCACCAGGGCCGGTTCCAGGCCCGCGCGGCGCGCTTCATACCAGACGGTTTCCAGGAATTCCGTGCGCAGCTGCGTATCCGGCAGCTTGCGCTGCAGGCGTTGCGACATCTGCGCCAGCCATTGCTGGTAGCGCTGCAAGTCGGCGGGAGTGGCAAACTTGGGCTGCGGCGGGCGCTCGTCGCGGATCGCGTGCGACAAGGCCAGGCGAACGGAGTCGGCCAGCGCCTCCTCCTTCTGGTTGCCGGCCTGCGCCGGGAAAGCGCAGGCCAGGCAGGCGGCCAGCGCGAGCGCGCCAGCCGTTTTACTTACAGATAAGCGCTTCACTGCGCCATTTGGCCCTGGATGAAGGCGACGATCTCGTCTGGCGCCACGCCGGTGGCTTCCGCATCGCGGCGGCCCTGGTATTCCAGCTTGCCTTCTTTCAGGCCACGCTCGCCGATGACGATGCGGTGCGGCACGCCAATCAGTTCCCAGTCAGCAAACATGGCGCCAGGACGCAGGCCGCGGTCGTCGACGATGACATCGACGCCAGCGCCTTGTAGGGCCGCATACAGCTTCTCCGTCTCTTCCTTGACCAGTTCGCTGCGGTCCATGCCCATCGGGCACAGCACGACCTCGAATGGCGCGATCGACGCCGGCCAGATGATGCCCTTGTCGTCGAAGTTCTGTTCGATGGCGGCGCCCAGGATGCGCGTCACGCCGATGCCGTAGCAACCCATCTGCAGCGGCGCAGGCTTGCCATTTTCGTCGAGGAAGGTGGCTTTCATGCTTTCCGAGTACGCCGTACCCAGCTGGAACACGTGGCCCACTTCGATGCCGCGCTCGATGGCGAGCAAGCCCTGGCCATCCGGCGAAGCGTCGCCGGCGACGACATTGCGCAAGTCGGCCACGATGACAGGCTCGGCCACGTCACGGCCCCAGTTGGCGCCCGTGTAGTGGAAACCGGCGTCATTCGCGCCGCAAACGAAGTCGCTCATGTGGGCGACCGTGCGGTCCGCCACCACGGTGACGGGTGCTTTTGTGCCAATCGGGCCCAGATAGCCTGGAATCGTGCCGTAGACTTCCAGGATTTCCGCTTCCGTCGAGAAACGATGGCCGGCCAGACCGGCAACCTTGCCTACCTTGATCTCGTTCAGCTCATGGTCGCCGCGCAGCAGCAGCATGAAATGCTGTTTCGTGACTTTCTCGTCCTTGCCCGTCGTTTCCACCGTCAGGGCGATGGTTTTCACGGTTTGCGACAGTTCCAGGCCCAGCAGGGCAGCCACAGTTTCGCACTTGACGCTGTCCGGCGTGGCCGTTTTCGTCAGCGCCTGGGCAGCAGCTGGGCGCTCGCCCGCTGGCGGCAGCGCTTCGGCCGCTTCCATGTTGGCGGCGTAATCGGACGTCGGGCAGTACACGAGCGCGTCTTCACCCGTGTGGGCGATGACGTGGAATTCATGCGAACCGGAACCGCCGATGGCGCCATTGTCTGCGGCCACGGCGCGGAATTTCAAGCCGAAACGCGTGAAGATGCGCGTGTAGGCGTCAAACATGACCTTGTACGACGCTTGCATGCCGGCCAGGTCGCGGTCGAACGAGTAAGCGTCCTTCATGGTGAATTCGCGGCCGCGCATCAGGCCGAAGCGGGGACGGCGCTCGTCGCGGAACTTGGTCTGGATATGATAAAAATTCAACGGCAACTGGCGGTAGGACTTGATTTCCGTGCGCACGACGTCCGTGATGACTTCTTCCGATGTCGGCTGGATCGCGTATTCGCGGCCGTGGCGGTCTTTCACGCGCATCAGTTCATCGCCCATCTTGGTCCAGCGGCCCGTCTCTTGCCACAGTTCGGCCGGCTGCACGAGCGGCATCAGCAGTTCGATACCGGCGGCTTTGTTCATCTCGTCACGGATGATGGCTTCCACCTTGCGGATCACGCGCAAGCCCATCGGCATGTAGGTATAGATGCCGGAACCGAGGCGTTTGATCATGCCTGCACGCATCATCAATTGGTGGCTGACGATTTCCGCGTCAGAAGGTGCATCTTTAAGTGTGGAAATAAAAAAACGGGAGGCGCGCATAACGGTGAATTCTTTTTAAAAAGAGAGGGTTATAATCAACCTAATTTTAAAGGATTAGCTGGCTGATGCGTCCATACTTTACACAAATGCGCTCAATTGGTGCGATTCCGGCGCTTTTCGCACCCCGAAAAGGTCACCGGCTTGCGAAGTTGTGGGCAATTATGTAAAAAAGGACGCACTGTCGCAGAAAGTTTGAGGTGCATTATGCTCGACCGTGAAGGGTTTCGGCCCAACGTCGGCATCATCCTGCTAAACGCCCAGAACGAGGTGTGGTGGGGCAAGCGGGTGCGCGAGCACTCATGGCAGTTTCCACAAGGCGGTATCAAATATGGCGAAACACCGGAACAAGCCATGTTTCGCGAACTTGAAGAGGAAATCGGACTCAGACAGGAACACGTCAAAATTGTCGGCCGCACCCGCGACTGGCTGCGCTATGAAGTGCCAGACCACTTCATCAAGCGCGAGATTCGCGGCCACTACCGTGGCCAGAAGCAGATTTGGTTTCTGCTGAGAATGTGCGCGCGCGATAACGACGTCAATCTGCGCCTGACCGACCATCCCGAGTTCGACGCCTGGCGCTGGCATGAATACTGGGTCCCGCTCGATGTCGTCATTGAATTTAAACGCGATGTCTACCAGCGCGCCTTGCAGGAGCTGTCCCGCTTCCTGACCTGGCCCGTGCATGGCAACGCACAGCAAGCGCACCGCCACACGTCGCGCTACCTGCGCCAGCCCCATGCGCCACGGGCACAGGACGGTGCGGCACTGGCCAAGCCTTGCGACGGCATTGCCGCCGAAGGGTGTACGCCGGAGCTGATCTTGCCGGGCAAGGGGTAGTCCGCCGCAATGAACGCACTCTCCCACGCAAAAGGGGCAGCCTGAACAGGCTGCCCCTTTTTTCATGCCGGCAAGAAACTTCCCTGCCGGTCAGACTAACTTAGTTTGCTGCCGGCGCTGGCGCAGCGGCGGGAACGTCCAGCGTGATCGCTTTCAAGCCCAGGATGCTGCTGCTGTACTGGCGGATCTTGTTGGCCAGGGCCGGGTCGTTGTTCAGCTTTTGGCCATACGACGGCACCATTTCCACCATCTTCGCCTGCCATTCCGGCGTGGCCAGACGGCTCTTGAATGCCGTTTGCAGCACCTTGATCATGATCGGCGGCGCGGTCGAGGCGCCTGGCGATGCACCCAGCAGGGCAACGATGCTGCCATCGGCGGCGCCGACAACTTCCGTGCCGAACTGCAGCAAGCCGCCTTTGACAGGGTCATCCTTGACGATCTGCACGCGCTGGCCAGCGTTTTGCAGGGTCCAGTCTTCCATCTTGGCGTTCGGCAAGTATTCGCGCAAGGTTTTCAAACGGTCTTCCGGCGTGTTCATGACTTGCTCGACCAGGTATTTCGTCAGCGGAATATTGTCGTAGCCGGCTTGCAGCATGGGTTTTACATTGCCCGTGCCGATCGAGGCAGGCAAGTCGATCCACGAACCGTTTTTCAGGAACTTGGTCGAGAAGGTGGCAAACGGGCCAAACAGCAGGGCTTTCTTGCCATCGATGATGCGCGTATCGAGATGCGGCACGGACATCGGCGGCGAACCGACGGATGCCTTGCCGTAGACCTTGGCCGCATGCGCCGCCACCAGTTCCTGATTGGTGGTGACCAGCCATTGGCCGCCCACCGGCACGCCGCCGTAGCCCTTGGCTTCAGGAATGCCCGATTTTTCCAGCAGCGGCAGCGAACCGCCACCTGCGCCGATGAAGACGAACTTGGCGCGCATGGTCTTTTCCTTGCCGGCAGCCAAGTCTTTCACCGTCACGTTCCACACGCCATCGGCGCCGCGCTGGATGTCTTCCACCTGGTGGCGCAGGTGCAGGACCATGCCGTGGCTGTCCGTCAGGTATTTCACGAGACCGCGCGTGAGGTTGCCGAAATTGACGTCGGTACCGATTTCCATGCGCGTCGCGGCCACTTTCTGACCCTTGTCGCGGCCTTGCATGACCAGCGGAGCCCACTGTTCGATCTGCGCCTGGTCTTCCGAGTACAGCATGCCCTTGAACAGGTTTTCCTTTTGCAGCGCGGCGTAGCGCTTCTTCAAAAAGGCAATATTGTCGTCGCCCCACACAAAGGCCATGTGCGGCACATTGTTGATGAAGGTTTGCGGCGCGCCCAGGTGCTTGTTGGCTACCTGATAAGCCCAGAATTGCTTGGAAATTTCGAATTGCTCGTTGATGGCAACGGCTTTCTTGGTTTCGATGCTGCCATCGGCCGCTTCCGGCGTGTAGTTCAGTTCGGCAAATGCCGAGTGGCCAGTGCCCGCGTTGTTCATCGCGTCCGAGCTTTCGGCGGCCACGGAATCAAGGCGCTCGACCATTTCCATCGTCAGCGACGGGTCGAGTTCCTTGAGCATGCTGCCCAGGGTGGCGCTCATGGTGCCGGCGCCGATCAGCAGCACGTCTAGCGTTTTTTCGGACGAGGCCGGAGGGGTCTTGTCACATGCCGCCAGGATCAGGCACGACATCAAAAGTAATAGCGATTTACGCATACGTAACTCCGTTTATGAATACTGAAGGATGATTCTTGCGCGCCACCGTGGCGGCACCATCGTGTCTACCGGCTTGTCTGACGAAAAACAGTCCAGCCTCCGGCACGCCAGGGCGGCCGGACAGCTCAATGTCGATGGTGATAGGCATGCTGCCGCGCTCCGGGATATCCCAAGAGCAAGATCTGGTGGCAAAGGTGCGGGCAATGGAAACACGGAATGGCAATAAAATTGCCGTCATGTCCAGTGCAAATATCAAGAGCGGCGATTTTATCACCGTTATTTGGCGCCGCCGGGACGTGGCGGTAGTGGATAATACTTACTGCAGGGTATTAAATGACAGTGACTCTCGGGTCATGCAAGCAGCCGCCCGACGGCAAAAAGGGCATCCTCGATGCCCTTTTTTTATCGACGCGGTACAATGCCGGCTGCCCTTTAGCCATAGTCCTTCAGCCATGTTCAACCCCTCTTCCGACGATGTGCGCCGTTTCTTTTGCGACACTTTACGCAAGCACCGCGCCCATGAGATCCTCACGCCGATGGAAGCCATCGCACTCGACTGGATCCTGGAACACCCCGAGTATGAAAACGAGCTCTCCGATGTGGAAGCGGCGCTGGCGCGCGACTATTCCGTCGAGGGCGGACAAGCCAATCCTTTCTTGCACCTGTCCATGCATCTGTCGATCACGGAGCAGGTGCAGGTGGACCAGCCACGCGGCATCCGCCCGGCCGTCCAGCAACTCACCCAGCGCCTCGATTCGGCCCATGCGGCCCAGCACGAAGTGATGGAATGCCTGGGCCAGATGATCTGGGCTTCGCAACGCTCGGGCTTGCCGCCGGATACCGACGCGTATATCGACTGCGTGCGGCGCCGCTAACCTGGCTACACCGCCTGCGGCTGCAGTACAGCTGCCTTCGGCGCCTTGCCCAGCAACCCCAGCACCACCTGCAACGCCATGGCGATGGCGCCGACGATGAAGACCACGTCGCCGAAAGTACGTATCCAGCGCAGGTTCTGCAACAGCGGCTGCTGCATGAATGCCTCGCTGCGCGCATACCACAGGCCTTCCGTCACGCTGGCGTGGAACTGGATGATGCCTATCGGCAGCAAGCTGGTAAAGATCATCAGCACCAGTCCCCCGTTCAAGCCCCAGAACGCCGTCTTCATCAAGGCAGGGCTGAAACGATAATCGGGCCGCAGATAGCGCAGCACCAGCAAGGTAAAGCCCAGCGCCAGGAAGCCGTACACGCCGAACAGCGCCGCATGCGCATGCACGGGGGTCGTGTTCAGGCCCTGGATATAGTACAAGGCCACGGGCGGGTTGATCATGAAGCCCAGCACGCCTGCGCCCAGCATGTTCCAGAAGGCGACGGCGACAAAGCACATCATGGGCCAGCGCAACTGCTCCATCCATGGCGCACGTTCCTTCAGGCGCCAGTTTTCCCACGCTTCATGCCCCAGCACGATCAACGGCACCACTTCCAGCGCGCTAAAGCTCGCGCCTATGGCCATCACGGGCGTGGTGGTGCCGGCAAAGTACAGATGGTGGAAGGTGCCGGGTATGCCACCCAGCATGAACAGCGAGGCCGACGCCAGGCTGGCGGCCGTGGCCATGCGCACCGACACCAGGCCCAGGGTCGAGAAGATGAAGGCCAGCGCCGTGGTGGCGAACACTTCGAAGAAGCCTTCCACCCACAGGTGCACCACCCACCAGCGCCAGTATTCCATCACCGACAGATGCGTGCGTTCGCCGTAGAACAGGCCGGCGCCATAGAACAGGCCGATGGCGCCCACGGACGCGGTCAGCAGCGCCAGCAGGTTCTTGTCGCCGCCTGGCTGACGCAGGGCCGGCACCACGCCGCGCAGCATCAACACCAGCCACAGCAGGATGCCGATATATTTGCCGATCTGCCACAAGCGTCCCAGGTCCACATATTCATAGCCTTGATGGCCGAGCCAGAAATTCCACTCGGGCGGCATCACTTGCGCAATGGCCAGGTAGTTGCCGATGAACGAGCCGACAACGACGGCGACCAGGGCCCAGAACAGCACGTCGACACCCAGACGCTGCCACTTGGGATCCTTGCCGCCATTGATCAGGGCCGCGAGGAACAGGCCGGCGGCCAGGAAACCCGTGGCGATCCAGAACAGGGCGGCCTGGATATGCCAGGTGCGCGTGAGCGCATACGGGAACCAGCGCGACACGTCGATGCCGTAGAACTGCTGCCCTTCCACCGTGTAGTGCGCCGTGAAACCGCCGATGAAGACCTGGAAGATGAACAGCGCCACCACCAGGAACAGATATTTTCCCAGTCCCCGCTGCGAAGGCGTCAGCGCGAAAGTGGTGAGCGGATCGCGTGGACCGGCCGCCGGCAGCGCTTCGTCATGGTCGCGCAAAAAGGCCCAGCCCCAGACGAGGAAGCCCACGCCGGCCAGCAGCACCACCACGCTCGCCACCGACCAGACGAGGTTTTCGCCACTGGGCTGGTTGCCGATCAGCGGTTCATGTGGCCAGTTGTTCGTGTAGGTCACTTTCTGGCCCGGACGCTCGGTGGCGGCAGCCCACGCCGTCCAGAAGAAGAACTGCGTCATCTGCGCGCGCCGCTCGGCACTGGGCAGGGTGTTTTCCTTCATGGCGAAATGCTCGCGGCTGGCATGCAGCGCGGGCGCGTCGGAGAATAGCTGGTCGTAATAGTGCGCCGTGTTGGCGATGGCTTGCACGCGGCGCGGCGACAGGCGCAGCACTTGCGCATCGTCGACCCGGTTGGCGCGGTATTCCATCTTGAGCGCTTCGCGCAGCGCCGCCTGTGCGGGACCGTCGAGCGCCGCGTAAGCCTTGCCATGCTGCTCTTGCGCGGCCAGTTCCAGCCAGGCCGTCAATTCGCGGTGCAACCAGTCGGCCGTCCAGTCGGGCGCCTGGTAGGCGCCGTGGCCCCAGATGGAACCCAGCTGCATGCCGCCGACGGATTGCCAGGCCGTCTGGCCGTCGAGGATACCTTCACGGTCGAACAGTTGCCGGCCATCTTGCGCCAGCACTTGCGCGGGGATGGGCGGCGCCTGCCGGTAGACTTCCGTGCCGTAGTAGCCGAGCAGCGAAAACGTCACGATCAGCACACCGATCAGGGTGAACCAGAGTTTTTTGTAGGGCCCCATGGGTCTTTCCTTTGTCAGTGCACCACGGCCGGCGCAAAGCGCTCGAACAGGATATTGTTTTCGGTATGGATGTGCGCCATCAGGTCTGCACGGAAGGTGCGCAAGCCCGTGTACAGCGCGCGCCAGGTTGTGCAGGCGCCGGCCGGCGCGGTGATATCGTTCGTCATTGCCTCCATGGCGCGCAAAGCCACGCCATGGTCGTCATGCTCCATGCGCATCACGTTGATGGGCGCGCCGGCCCGGGGCCCCTGGCCGCGCACGATCATCGGGAACAGCACGTCTTCTTCCTTGCGCATATGGCTTTCCAGTTCCTGCGCCATGGCCGACAGGTGTTCCGCCAGCCCGTGCGGACAGTCGGCGCGGTCGCCATGCACCTGCTCGACCTTGCGTGCCAGGCGTATCAGTTCGGGCAACTGCTCGCGGTGCACGGCGTGGTAGCGCGCCAGGAGGTGTTCCACCAGCTCGCTGGCCGAGGCTTCCTGCCAGTCGCGTTCGCCGCTGGTATTGGCGCGCTCTGCCAGCAGCCGCAGTTCCGCGACGATGGGCGCCGTGTCCACGCCGGCCGCTTCGGCCGCCGCGCGCAGGGTCTTGTTGCCGCCGCAGCAGAAGTCCAGGCGGTGCGCATCGAACAGGCGCGTGGCGCCAGGAATGCGGCGGGCCAGCTGGCCCAGGGATAGCTCGATCATTTCCATAACAGTTCCTTGATGATGAATGGGGGGTTTATTGCACGGCACCCGCGTGGTAGACGCCCGGCACGGCTTCGCCAGTCACTTCCAGCACGCCCACGGCGCCCTTGCCGGCGCGCGACAGCGCATGGTCGACCAGCAGATAGCTGCCCGGGTGCTGTACCTTGAGTTCGACGATGGTCGCGCCGCCCGGTGCCACGAGCGTGGTTTGCACGTCGTGTTTCGGGCTGCTGATGGAGCCTTCGCTATACACCTTGTCGAAAATCTCGCCGATGATGTGGAAGGATGAAATCTTGTTTGGGCCACCGACGCCGAAATAGATGCGCACCGTCTCGCCGACTTTCGCTTGCAGTTTGTGCGTCTTGCTCAGGGCGCCCACTTCGCCGTTGAAGACGTAGTAGTCGGGCAGTTCATTGGCCATTTTTTCCAGGTTCGCTTCCTGGTGCACGGGCGCGCCGTGCGGACGGCCCGTGTACATCTCGCCCTGCATCACGTAATACTCGCGGTCCACCTTCGACAAGCCGCCTTCCGGTTCGACCAGGATCATGCCGTACATGCCGGCAGCGATATGCTGCGGCACCAGGGGCGTGGCGCAGTGGTACACATACAGGCCGGGATTGAGCGTCTTGAAGGTGACGGTTTTTTCCTGCCCTGGCGCCACTTGCGTGTGCTGTCCGCCGCCATGGCCGCCCGTCACGGCGTGCAGGTCGATCGAGTGGATCATCTTGCTGTCCTTGGCGTTGAACAGGGTCAGTTCCACCGTATCGCCCACCTTGGCGCGCAGCATCGGGCCGGGCACCTGGCGATTAAAAGTCCAGTAGGTAAAACTGGTACCGTCATCGAGCTTGCCCGGCAGTTCCACCGTCTCCATGCGGTATTTCAGGGTTTGTGGCGCGCGCGCGCCGATGGCGGACGGCACGGAGGCAGGATTGGCGGCCACGCTGACGGCCGAGGGATCCGGGCCGCGCATCGGCGACGGCGCGGGCGTGTACAGGGCCAGCGCGGCGGCCTGGCTGGACTCGTTGGCAGCGCTGCCGGCGCCAGCAGCCTTCGCTGCTCCGGTTTCGGCCAGCGAGGTGCCGCTTACTTCCAGCTTGCCTTCCATGCCGATCTGGCGGTGGCCGGGAATCGAGCAGTAATAGGTGAACGTGCCGGCGCGCGTGACCTTGAAGCGCACGCTGGTGCTGCCGCTATTGGCGCTGAACTTGGCCGAGGCCACGTTGAGCTCCGGGATCAGCAGGTCGTGCTCGGCGCCTTCGCCGCTTTTCAGCACGAGTTCGACCGTGTCGCCCACCTTGGCCGCCAGCACGGGGTTGACCTGGCCCTTGGCATCGATGAACACCATCTTGCCGTCGACGATATTGGTTTGCAGTTCATAGCGCTTGAGCGTCGCAGCGGCGGGTTTGACGGCAGTGACGGCGGCGCTGGCCGGCAGGCTCGCCTGGGCTTGCACGGACAGGGGCATGGCCAGGACGCAGACGGCGGCGGCCATGGCGCGGAGGGAGGGAGTCGTTTTCATCAAGCTTTCCTTGGTCTTGTATGCCGGTTCGGCACTCTTAGCTAGGCAAACCGTGTGCCAGGAAAAACTTGTTTTAAATCAACGATTTGAAAAATGCAGGGTCGTAATGACCCTTGTTTGCCGTGGTTCCTTGTACCCTGCATGGTACTTATGACCACCACCGCCATCCACCTGCTGTTACTCACCGACCTGGTCGCCGACCTGCCCGTGGCCGTGCGCCTGCAGCGCCTCGTGGGCAGCCTGCGCGCGCACTTCGGCTGCGAGGCCGTAGCCTTGCTCAAGCTCGACGGCGAACACTTGCGCCCCGTGGCGATGGCCGGCCTGGCCAGCGACGCACTGGGACGCCGCTTCGCCGTCACCGACCACCCGCGCCTGGCCGCCATCCTGCAGAGGCGCGGCGTGCTGTGCTTCCATCACGACAGCTCCCTGCCCGATCCCTACGATGGCCTGATCGCCGAGCGGGCAGGCGAACCGCTGCCCGTGCACGACTGCATGGGCATGGCGCTGGACCTGGAAGGCGAACGCTGGGGCGTGATCACGCTCGACGCGCTGCAAGTGGGCACCTTCGATACGCAAGCGCAGCGCGACCTGGGCGAACTGGCCTGCGCCATCGAGGCGGCCGTGCGCGTGACCCGCCTGGAGACGGAAATCCGCGCCCTGCGCCTGTCGGGCGGCGCCATGCTGGCCGATGCGCAAGCGCCGCGCGAGGAACACGAATTCGTCGGCCAGAGCAGCGCCATCATGCAGTTGCTGCACGAATTGCAGGTGGTCGCCGAATCGGACCTGCCCGTGCTGCTGCTGGGCGAGACGGGCGTGGGCAAGGAACTGTGCGCGCACCGCCTGCACCGGCTGTCGCGCCGCGCGGGCAAGCCTTTGATCCACGTCAATTGCGCGGCCTTGCCCGAGTCCCTGGCCGAAAGCGAATTGTTTGGTCATGTACGGGGTGCGTTTTCCGGCGCCGTCAGCGACCGGCCCGGGCGTTTCGAGGCGGCCGAAGGGGGCACCCTGTTTCTCGATGAAGTGGGCGAATTGCCGCTGTCGATACAGGCCAAGCTGCTGCGCACCTTGCAAAATGGCGAAATCCAGCGCCTGGGCGCGGACCGGCCGCGCCGGGTCAACGTGCGCGTGATCGCCGCCACCAACCGTAGCCTGCGCGAGCACGTGCGCGACGGCACGTTCCGCGCCGACCTGTATCACCGTTTATCCGTGTATCCCGTGCCGATTCCGCCGCTGCGCGAGCGGGGCAATGACGTGCTGCTGCTGGCCGGCGGTTTCCTGGAACTGAACCGCGCGCGCCTGGGCCTGCGCAGCCTGCGCCTGTCCTCCGCGGCGGAAAACGCCTTGTGCCATTACCGCTGGCCCGGCAATGTGCGCGAGCTGGAACATGTGATCAGCCGGGCCGCACTGAAAGCGGTGATCCGCGGCGCGAACCGCAAAGACATCGTGACGCTGGAAACGGATATGCTCGACCTCGATGGGCTGGAAGCGCCGGCCGGCGCGGATGCGCTGCCGCTGGCGCCAGCCGCGTGTGGCACGCCGGAGTCACCGCCGCTATCCATGCATCAGATCGTGGAAGCGAGCCAGCGCCAGGCCATACGGCAAGCGCTGGTGCTGCATCAGGATAACTGGGCCGCCGCAGCACGGCAACTGGGGCTGGACGCCAGCAATCTGCATAAGCTGGCGCGCCGGGTGGGGCTGAAAGCCTGACGCGGCAATACCGCTCAGCGGTGAGTGACCAGGGTGGTCGGCAGGCTGTGGAAGTAGGCGGCCAGGTCCTTGATGTCCTGGTTGCTCAGCGGTTTTACCTGGCCCGTCATGATGGCGTTGTTACGGCCATTCGCCTTGTCGCCCCGTTTATACGCCGTCAAGGCGTGTTCCAAATAATCCTTGTGCTGGCCCGCCAGTTTCGGGTACGACGGGTCGATGGGCGAGCCGTAATCCTTGCCGTGACAGGTGGCGCAGCTGTATTTTTCGGCCAGGGCCTTGCCCGTATTGATATTGCCGGCGGCGCTGGCGGACAACGAGACGGTGGCGCAAACGAGGGCGGCGAGTAGTGTTTTCATCATCTGGCTGGTCCTCAGTTCGGCTTGGCTTGTTGCGCATAATACGCGGCGACGTCGGCGATATCCTGGTCCGACAGGCTGCTGGCGATGCCCTTCATGCTGGGGTGCTTGCGGTCGCCCTTCTTGTAGGCTTGCAGCGCATTCTCGATATATTTTGCCGGCTGGCCGCCGATCATCGGCACCTGGAACACTTCGGGGAAGGTCGCCTTGTAACCGGGAATGCCGTGGCAGCCGATGCACATTTCCACCTTGGCAGTCGCTGCCTTGGCGTTTCCTACAATGTCAGCCGCTGTGACGGCATTTGCTATGCCGGCAAGCACGAGAAGTGCAAATATTTTTTTCATAGTGGCAATGTGAACAAAGGTAATCGGAGAAACGCCAGAGCTGGTTTTTTTTGATTTTATGTGTTGACAATTAAGGTTGACAATTAATCTGCTGCTTGCCGATTCTAGCCAAGATATTCTTGCAAGTCCACCTATAAAACCCGCATTGTAGGCAGGCAGGCACAGGCCGGCCGCGTGGCGGTGCGCCACAGTTCTGTTTATACTCACCATTTCCCTACTTTGGCAGACCGCTCATGCAAGCACAGCACACCCAGCAAGGCCAACGCTTCGAAGGTTCCGACAGCTATGTCGCTACCGCCGACCTGAAACTGGCCGTGAATGCGGCGCT
This sequence comes from Janthinobacterium leeuwenhoeki, assembly GCF_051380795.1. Taxonomy (NCBI): domain Bacteria; kingdom Pseudomonadati; phylum Pseudomonadota; class Betaproteobacteria; order Burkholderiales; family Oxalobacteraceae; genus Janthinobacterium; species Janthinobacterium leeuwenhoeki. Next base: position 13,783 of record NZ_JBNYXT010000051.1, on the reverse strand, counting down.
GACCCTGCAACGCCCGCTGCTGATCAAGGGCGAACCGGGCACGGGCAAGACCATGCTGGCAGAGGAAGTGGCGGCCGCGCTGAACATGCCGCTGATGCAATGGCATATCAAATCGACCACCAAGGCGCAGCAGGGCCTGTACGAATACGACGCCGTGTCGCGCCTGCGCGATTCACAGCTGGGCGACGAGCGCGTGCGCGACATCCAGAACTACATCGTCAAGGGCGTGCTGTGGCAGGCCTTCACGGCGCCCGAACCGGTGGTGCTGCTGATCGACGAGATCGACAAGGCCGACATCGAATTCCCGAACGACCTGCTGCGCGAACTGGACCGCATGGAGTTCTATGTGTATGAAACGCGCGAAATGGTCACGGCGCGCCACCGCCCGCTCGTCATCATCACCTCGAACAACGAGAAGGAATTGCCGGACGCCTTCTTGCGCCGCTGCTTCTTCCATTACATCAAATTCCCGGACAAGGATACGATGGAGCAGATCGTCGCCGTCCACTACCCGCACCTGAAACAGGAATTGCTGGCCCAGGCGCTGCAAACCTTCTACGAAGTGCGCGACGTGCCGGGCCTGAAGAAAAAGCCGTCGACGTCGGAATTCCTCGACTGGCTCAAACTCCTGCTGGCCGAAGACATCCCAGCCGAAGCGCTGCGCAGCAAGGACAACAAGGCTGTCGTGCCGCCGCTGCACGGTGCGCTGCTGAAAAACGAGCAGGACGTGCATCTGTTCGAGCGCCTGATGTTCATGTCGCGCACCAACCGCTAAGGAGCGCCGGTGAACGACATCAGCCCGGACAAGATCTTCGTCCCCCTGGAATTGCACGGTATCCGCCTCGAAGCGCTGGCGCCGTACCACGCGCCAGGCTTGCGCGCTGCAGCCACGGATGGCGAGTTGTGGAATCTGCGCGTCACCTCCGTGCCCGAGCCGGAGCAGGTGGACCAGTACATTTTCAAGGGCATCGAGATGCGCCCTTCGCGCTTCGCCTTTGCCGTCATCGACGTGGCCAACGGCGAGGTGCTCGGCACCACCAGCTACCACGACGTGCTGCCAGCCATCGATCGCCTGGAAATCGGCTACACCTGGTATGCGAAGCGCTGCCAGCGCAGCCACGTCAACACCACCTGCAAATTGCTGCTGCTGGCGCACGCCTTCGACACGCTCGGCTGCGCGCTGGTGGGCCTGCGCACCGACAATTTCAACCACGCTTCGCAGGCGGCCATCGAACGCCTGGGCGCGAAAAAGGATGGCGTGCTGCGCCACCATGCGCTGCGCCGCGACGGCACCGTGCGCGACACCGTCATGTACAGCATCACGCGCGGCGAGTGGCCCGAGATCGCCGCCCATCTGCGCTACAAGCTGGCGCAGCGCCCCATCGCCGCACTGCCCCGCGCGGAAGAAGCAGGAACAGAGGCAGCGCCATGCTGATCGACTTCTTCTTCACGCTCAAGGATGCGAAGATTCCCGTCTCGATCAAGGAATTTTTGACGCTGCTCGAAGCGCTGCAAAAGAACGTCATCGACGCTTCGATGGACGATTTTTACTATCTGGCGCGCCTGACCCTGGTCAAGGATGAAGCCCATTTCGACAAGTTCGACCGCGCCTTTGCGCAGTACTTCAAGGGCGTCAACGCAGCCTTCGAGACGAACGCGGCGATTCCCCTCGACTGGCTGCTGAAGCGCATGCAGCGCGAGCTGTCCGAAGAGCAGAAGGCGCAGCTGGAAAAATTCGGCTACGACAAGCTGATGGACCGCCTGAACGAGCTGCTGAAGGAGCAGAAGGAGCGCCACGAAGGCGGCAGCAAGTGGATCGGCACAGGCGGCACGTCGCCGTTCGGCAATGGCGGCACGAACCCGGAAGGCATCCGCATCGGCGGCAAGGGCGGCAACCGCACGGCGGTGAAAGTGTGGGAAGCGCGCAGCTACAAGGATTACGACGGCGAGCGCGAACTGGGCACGCGCAACATCAAGGTAGCCTTGCGCCGCCTGCGCAAATTCGCGCGCGAAGGCGCGGAAGACGAACTGGCGCTGGACGCCACCATCGCCGCCACGGCCAATAACGCGGGCTATCTGGACATCAGGATGCGGCCCGAGCGCAAGAACCGCATCAAGGTGCTGATGCTGTTTGACGTGGGCGGCAGCATGGACGACCATATCGAGCGCACCGAGGAACTGTTTTCGGCGGCGAAGACGGAATTCAAGAACATGGAGTTCTTTTACTTCCATAACTGCGTCTACGACACCCTGTGGAAGAACAACCGGCGCCGCAACGCCGAGCGTTTTCCCACCTGGGACGTGCTGCGCAAGTACCCGCCCGACACCAAGCTGATTTTCGTCGGCGACGCCACCATGAGCCCCTACGAAATCCTGCAGCCGGGCGGCAGCGTCGAATACAACAACGAGGAAGCGGGATCGACATGGCTGGCGCGCTTTACCCAGGCATTCCCGAAATTCATCTGGCTCAATCCCGAGGCGGAAGGATTATGGCAGTACCGCCAGTCGATCGGCGTGATGCGGCAACTGATGAACAACCGCATGTTCCCCCTGTCGATCGACGGGCTGGAACGGGGCATGCGTCTGCTCAGTAAATAAAGGCACGCAACAAAAAGTCCATGGCGGCAGGGGGCCGCCATGCCGTACACTGCGACACGACACTACCGTGCGGAGCATCTCCGCTGCGGGCGGGTACCATACGCTGATACCAGCCCTGCCCAACCTGCTGCATCCTGTGCGCGGCCGCCATGGCCGCGACACTGTTCGATTGCGCACATCGTGCGCGCCTTCTGCTCCGGTAGAATCGGCGCATCGCTCTGCGCAAACTATGCACCATCGCTGCACCACGACATTGCCGCGCCAGCCCCCGTGCTGCCGGCCGGTGCCAGCGCCATTTTCAAAGGAATGAGCATGCAAAGTCTGATCTCGATCGCCGCCGACCTGTCCTGGCCGTTCGCCATTACCCTGGCCTGGGTGGTGGGCGAATTCGGCCACCGCTGGACTGGCCTGCCGCGCATCAGTTTTTACGGCGTGATCGGTTTCGTCCTCGCGCAGACGCAGGTGGGCATCCTGCCGCAGACGGACGCCGGCCCCATGCTGGTGCTGGCCGACGTGGCCTTCGGCCTGATCCTGTTCGAGGTAGGCTACCGCATCAACCTGCGCTGGCTGAAGAACAATCCGTGGATCGCCGTCACGGGCCTGGTCGAATCCTTGCTGACCTTTGCCGTCGTCTACTTCATCGGCATCGAATTCGGCAGCACCTCGATGACGGCGCTGCTGCTGGCTTCCCTGGCCATGTCCACCTCGCCGGCCACCATCATGCGCGTCATCAACGAGGAACGCAGCTCGGGCCAGGTCACGGAACGCATCGTCCACCTCACCGCCCTCAATTGCGTGCTGGCCGTCTTCACGTTCAACATCATCGTCGGCTTCTGGATGTTCCAGAGTTCCACCGACCTGATCGAGGCGAGCAGCAGCAGCGCCGCCGTGCTGGCCGCCTCGGTGGCCGCCGGCACCGTCTTCGGCATCGTCGTGCCGGCCATGCTGCGCCGCCTGGGCAACATGGCACAGGATGCCACCGTGGCGTTCGCGCTGTCGGTGATGCTGCTCGTCGCCCTCACCTACACCACCAGCCTGTCGCCGCTGCTGGCCACCCTCACCTTCGGCCTGGTGGCACGCCACCGCCGTGTCGCCTTCAGCCAGGCGCAGCGCAATTTCGGTGCCCTGGGCGAGCTGCTGACGGTACTGCTGTTCGTGTATGCCGCCTCGACCCTGGAATGGGCCAGCGTGGCGGCCGGCGCGGGCCTGGCCATGGCCGTCGTCGGCGGACGCCTGCTGACGAAGGTCGTCGGGGTGGCCGCGTTCTCGCATGTGAGCGGCATTTCCTGGCGCAAGGGCGTGCTGACGGGCGTGGCACTGACGCCCGTCTCCGTCTTCATCATCCTGCTGCTGGAACACGCGCGCCAGCACGGCGTGAACTTCGGCGATGAATTGAACGCCCTGGCCGCCATCACCCTGGGCCTGGAGCTGGTCGGCCCCGTGCTGGTGCAGCGCGTGCTGATGCTGGCCAAAGAAACCCACGAAATCAAGGAGCGCTAAATGCCGCTGGAACCCTTTGGCCAATCGGCCGCGCTGACCTTCGGCGTCGAACTCGAACTGCAACTGGTGAACCTGTCGGACTATGACTTGACGGCCGCCAGCCCCGACCTGCTGCATCTGCTGAACAAAAAACCGTTCCCCGGCAACGTCACGCCGGAAATCACCGAGAGCATGATCGAGATCAACTCGAGCGTGCACACGCATCACGGCCCCCTGCTGGCGCAGTTGCAGGAAATCCGCGACACCTTGATCACGGCTGGCGACAAGCTCAATATCGGCATCGCGGGCGGCGGCACCCACCCGTTCCAGCAATGGTCGTCGCAAAAGATCTTTTCCAAGCCCCGCTTCCAGGAGATTTCGGAACTGTACGGTTACCTGGCAAAGCAGTTCACCATCTTCGGCCAGCACGTGCACATCGGCTGCGCCTCGGGCGACGACGCCATGTTCCTGCTGCATTCGCTGAACCGCTACATCCCCCATTTCATCGCCCTGTCGGCGTCCTCGCCCTACGTGCAGGGACGCGACACCCTGTTCGATTCGGCGCGCCTGAACTCCGTATTCGCGTTTCCCATGAGCGGGCGCGCGCCGTTTACGCTCAGCTGGGAGCAGTTCTCCAACGAGTATTTCGCCAAGATGGAGAACACGGGCATCATCAAGAGCATGAAGGATTTTTACTGGGATATCCGTCCCAAGCCGGAATTCGGCACCATCGAACTGCGCGTGTGCGACACGCCGCTGACGGTGGAGCGGGCCGCCGCGCTGGCCGCCTACCTGCAGGCCCTATGCCGCTACCTGCTCGAACGCCGCGAAACCCCGCCGGTGGAAGACGATTACCTCGTGTATAACTACAACCGCTTCCAGGCTTGCCGCTTCGGCCTCGATGGCGCCATCACGCATCCGAAAACCTACGAGACGATGTCGCTGCGCGAAGACATCATGACCACTCTACGCAAGATGGAACCGCACGCCGAGGCGCTGGGCAGCACGCCGGCCTTGAAACACCTGTCGGACGTGGCCAAGCAGTGGAGCGATGCGCAATACCTGCGCAAACAGCACAGCCTGCAGGGCAGCGCCGAGGGCATGGTCGATTCGGCGATCCGATGTTTTCGCGGCGAGCCGATGAACTACTGAGGATTGACCTTGCCCCCCCAACACCTGAACTGCCGGGGTCAGACCCGGCGGGTCTGACCCCAGATCTTGCTTCTGGGGTCAATCAAACGTCAACGGCGCGCTAAAAAACCACATCCCACATTTACACCCTATCCCCCACTTGCTACAATAGTTGAGAATGATTCTTATTAACTAAATTGATCTGGCTGGCCCGGTCACGCATGCAAGGGGAACGCAATGCCGCTGGCAGAGCCGCTACAACGCCAGGACATCGCGACACTGTATGCCGACCACCACGGCTGGCTGCAGGGCTGGCTGCGCAAAAAACTCGGCAGCACGGCCTGCGCGGCCGATGTGGCACAGGATACGTTCATGCGCCTGCTCGACCGCGAAGACGCCGTCGCCGCGCGCGAGCCACGGGCCTTTCTCGCCACCGTGGCGCAGCGCGTGCTGTTCAACCATTACCGCCGCCAGAAGCTGGAACAGGCTTACCTCGACGTGCTGACGCAGTTGCCGCCCCTGCACACACCGTCGCCCGAGGAACGGGCACTGCTGCTGGCCACCGTGTTTGAGCTCGACCGCATGCTCGACGGCTTGCCGCCTCCCGTCAAACGGGCTTTTTTACTACGCCAACTCGACGAACTGCCGCAGGAAGACATCGCGCGCCAGCTCGGCATCTCGCTGGCCACGGTGAAACGCCATCTGCAGCGTGCCGGCAACGCCACGCAAGCGTGGCAGCAGTTGCAAACGCAGCATGAACACCTGCCGCCCACGGCGCACGCGAGCCTGCTGCGCGCCTGCGTGCAAGCCAACGCGCCGCGCCGCCATGCCGTCAAGACCCTGGCCCTGCTGCTGGCCTGCGGCACCTCGCTGTATGCGTTTGAACGCCGCAGCCCATGGCGCGGCTGGACGGCCGACTACCGCACCGGCGTCAACCAGCGCCGCGTGGTGACCCTCGATGACGGCACGCAGCTCACGCTCAACACCAGCAGCGCCGTCAATATCGCTTACGACGGCGCACAGCGCCGTATTGAATTGCTGGAGGGCGAAATCTTCATCGCCACCGGCAAGGATGCGGTACAACGCCCCTTCTTCGTCGACACGCCGTACGGCAGCCTGCAGGCGCTGGGCACGCGCTTCACGGTGCGCCTGCACGAGCAATACGCCAGCGCCGGCGTGCTCGAAGGGGCCGTCGCCGTGCTGGCCGGCGATGGCGCACAGCGCCTGGTGCTGCGTCCCGGCGACGGCGCGCATTTCGACAACGCCAACTCGCATCGCCAGGCGCTGGCGCCGTTTGGCGGCGCCTGGCTCGATGGCATGCTGGTGGCGCGCGACGTGCGCCTGGCCGATTTCCTCGCCGAGTTGTCGCGCTACAGCGAGCATCCGCTGAGCTGCGCGCCGGCTATCGCCAGCCTGCGCGTCTCCGGCTCCTACCCGCTGGCCGATGTCTATGCCATCCTCGACGCCGTCAGCGCCAGCCTGCGGCTGCGGCGCAATACCATCACGCGCTTCTGGGGCCATCAGGTGGTGCGCATCGAACTGGCGGCCCACTGAAGAATATTTTCAGCAAAGTGAGCTGTTTCGCCGTGCTCGCGTGACTTGGTAAGTAATGCTCGGGAAATTATTGTGAATTTATGACGAACAGAACCGGATGCTGTGCAAGGCGCCTGCAGCGACGCAGTGCGAGCACTGCTAGCTGCGGGCAACACCGCACAGCGCCGGTTATGGAAGTCAGAAAACACAATAATTTATTGAGGGTTACTTAGATAGGTAGTCTCCATCTTGCGCATCCACGAAAGGTTACATTCCATGCACCACGCTTCGCGTTCCCTCCTTACCCGCACCGTCCTGGCCTGCGCCCTGTCGCAGATCGGCATGGCCCTGGCCCTGCCGGCGCTAGCCCAGGCACAAAGCCAGCAAGTACGCGTCTATGGCATCCCGGCCGGCGCGCTCGGTGACGTGCTGACGCGCTTCGGCAGCGAAAGCGCCATTTTATTGTCGTTCTCCAGCGACGCCACGCAAGGCTTGCGCAGCGCCGGCCTGCAAGGCAGCTACAGCTTGCAGGAGGGCTTCCGCGTGCTGCTGGCCGGCAGCGGCCTGCAAGCCGTGCCGCAATCGAATGGCGGCTACCTGCTGCAGAAGGCTCCCGCCAGCGCCAGCGGCGCCACGGCGGACAGCCGCGGCGTGGCCGTCATGAGCGGCGTCACCGTGGTGGCGGCGGCCGAGCGCAGTGCCGCCACCAGCGGCACGGGCAGCTATACGGGCGGCCCCGCCAGCGGCGCCACGGGACTGTCGTTGACGCAACGCGAAACGCCGCAATCGCTGACCATCGTCACGCGCCAGCAGATGGATGACCAGAACAGCAACGCCGTCTCCGACGTCATGAAAAACGTCAATGGCGTGAGCGTGCAAAACTACGACAGCGACCGCTGGAGCTTCCAGGCGCGCGGCTTTGCCGTCACTAATTTCCAGTACGACGGCGTGTCGGCCATCTATGACGGCGTCTACGACTGGGGCACGACGAACAGCGACATGGCCATCTATGACCGCATTGAAGTGCTGAAAGGCGCGACGGGGCTGATGAGCGGTTCGGGCGATCCGTCGGCCACCGTCAACATGGTGCGCAAGCGCCCCACCGCCAACTTCGAAGGTTCGGCCACCCTGGGCGCGGGATCGTGGGACAACTACCGCGGTGAAGCCGATATCTCCGGCCCCCTGAACGACAGCCGCACGGTGCGCGGCCGCCTGGTGGGCGCCTACCAGGACAAGCACTCTTACCTGGACCGCTACACGCAACAGAAATCCGTCGCCTACGGCATCATCGAGGCGGACCTGACACCCGTCACCCTGCTGACGGCCGGCTTCACGCACCAGGATTACCAGCCGCGCGGTTCGACCTGGACGGGCTTCCCTGTCCTGCTTTCCGACGGCACCCGCACGGATTTCCCCACCACATGGAATCCGGCCACGGACTGGAGCCGCCGCGACATGCAGAACACCACGCTGTTCACGGCGCTGGAACATACGTTCGCCAACGCGTGGAAACTGACATTGAGCGCCAACCAGCTGCGCAGCAAGCATGACAGCGTGCTCGGTTCGGCCAGCGGCGGCAATCCCGTCCCTGTCACGGGCGAAGGTACGTTTTTCTACATGGGAAAATACAAGGGCGACCGCCGCCAGACCACGGTCAACGTTGACGCCAGCGGCCCGTTTACCGCGTTTGGCCGCCGGCATGAAGCGATGCTCGGTTATTCCAGTTCGACGGCGAAGCAGGATGGCCCCGTCTACGAATCCGTTTACCCGCCCGTGGAAGGCAGCTACTTCGACTGGCGCGGCCAGTACGCGGAACCGGCGTTCAAGCGCCTGGGCAACGACAACGACAGTACGCGCCAGAGCGGTCTGTATGGCGCCGTGCGCCTGCATCCCTTTGACGCGCTGTCCGTCATCGTCGGCGCGCGCGTGAGCAACTACAAGCAGGAGCAGGACCGCAACTTCTTCGATCCCAAGACCGCGCGCATCACCTCGCGCATCGAGGAAACCAACGTCATCACGCCGTATGCGGGCGTCGTGTATGACCTCGACAAGACGTACTCCGTGTTCGGCAGCTATACCAGCATCTTCGCGCCGCAGAGCAACCGCGACGTGAACCGCAACTTTCTGTCGCCCGTGCGCGGCAAGGGTATCGAGGCGGGCGTGAAAGCCGAATACCTCGATGGCAAGGTCAATGCCAGCGCGTCCCTGTTCCATATCCGTCAAAGCAACGTGGCCAGTTCTGTGGGCGAAGTCAACGGCGAAGAAGCGTATACAGCCATCGACGGCGTCACCAGCCGCGGCGTGGAAATGGAAGTGACGGGCGAAGTGATGAAGGATGTGAAGCTGAGCGCCGGCTACACCTACACCCACGTGCGCGACGCGGATGGCAAGGATGTCTTTTCCACCATGCTGCAAACGACGCAGCCTGCCCACCTGGTGCGCGTACAGGGCACGTGGCGCCTGCCGGCCAGCCTGGACAAGCTGACTGTCGGTGGCGGCATCAACTGGCAAAGCAGCTACGACGGCAATATCTGGAACCCCGCCATCGAGGACTATTCACGCATCAAGCAGGGCGGCTATGCGCTGGTCAACCTGATGGCGCGCTACGAGATCAGCAAGAACGTCACGGCCAGCGTCAACGTGAACAACCTGCTGGAAAAGAAGTACTTCACGGGCCTCGGTCTGTTCCAGACGGGCTTCTACGGCGAACCGCGCAATGTGATGTTCACCGTGCGCACGAAGTTTTAAGCAGCAAGTTTCAATTCACTGCCGTACAGCGCCAGCGCCCAGGCTGGCGGGCGCAACTCCAGCGCCAGAGGCAGGTAAGCGGGATCGAAGCGCGCCGCCAGCAGGTACACATTGGCGGCGCCCTTGGTCTCCCAATTCCCCGTAAAGCCCTTTTCACCGGCCGCCACACGCTTGCGGTCGAAGGGCACGGCGCTTTTCGCGAATTCCTCGTGCGTCTTTCTGCCCTGCGCATATGGCGCCAGCCAAGCCAGCGCCTCGGCCAGGCGCCGCGCTTCCGGTGCGCCATACCAGTCATCGCCATGCGCCTGCGCCATCAGGGATGTCGTCAGCAGCGGCTCCAGGCTGTAGGTGGCGTAATGCAGGGCGTCGCGCTGCTCGAAGTCGAAGGGCACGCCGCCGGCGCCGATATTGCGCGGCACGTGCGCCAGGAAGCGCTCCTTCGCGCGCGCGACCAGCAAGGCGTCGCCCGTGACATATGCGGCGGCGGTGCCGATCTTGATGCGATGGCTATGCCAGTTGTTGCGCGCCGTGGATGGGCCGCCCACCTTGACGGGATCACTCAGGTATCCCTGCGCCAGGGTGCGGCAAAATACCCGCACCTGCTCGCGCTCGACGCCGTTCAAGCGCTCCTGTATCAGGTCAAAACCCATCAGCAGGCTGGCCAGCTCCGTCTCGTCGACGGGACTGAAGGAGGGCTGGTAAGCGCCGCTCCAGGCCAGCAGCAGCTGGCGCGCCGCCTCGAAATGCGCCAGCTCGCCCGATAATCTCCAGGCCAGCGCCTGCAGGCGCGCCTGGCGCCAGTCTTCCTGCGCCTGCTGGCTGGCCTCGCGCCCGCCTTCGCCCTTCAGCAAGCCGCCTGTGCGCACTTCGGCCATCAGGTGCACGGGCCGCGCCGCATCCTTGCGCGCCGCCTTGACCACCTGTTCGGCAATGGCTGGCGCCACCCGCGCCTTGAGCATGCGGGCGCGTGCGGCGGAGGTCAGCGCAAACGCCAGCGCGCCTTCATGCGGGTGCGGCGCCGCGCGCAAGCCCGCCAGGGGCAGCGCCAGCAGGCCAGCCAGCACAGCGCGCCGGCGCATCAGATGCGTACTCAAAACCGCGTCTCCCGCGCCGCGCGCAAAAAGTTATCGAGAATGGGCGTGCAATCGAGCAGCTCGACACCGCCCGCCGAATGGAATTCCGGGTGCCACTGCAAGCCCATGACGAAGCGGGCCCGCTGGTAGCGGATGGCTTCGACGATGTTGTCCCCTTGCGAATACGCTTCCACGGTGACGTCGCGCCCCAGGTCCTTGACCGACTGGTGGTGGATGGAATTGACGAGCGCCTCACCCGCCTTCGGGAACATGCCCGCCAGCGAGGAGCCTTTCGGGAAAACGATACTGTGGCGGTGGCGGTCATACAAGTCATTGACGTGCGAGGTGGCGCCTTCCACGTCCGAAGCGATGTCCTGGTACAGGGTGCCGCCAAAGCCGACGTTGATGAGTTGGCAGCCGCGGCAAATGCCCAGCACGGGTTTACCCGCGTCGACGAATTCGTGTAGCAGTTCCAGTTCGTACAGGTCGCGCGCGCGGTCGCCGCTCCATTCGGGGCGCGTGGCCGCCTCGGAATACGTCTGCGGCGAGACGTCGGCGCCGCCCTGCAGCACCAGGCCGTCCAGGTGGCGCGCATAGTGGCGCAAGGTGATATTGCTCGGGTGTAGCTGGCCACTGGTATTGACCGTCGGGATCATGAACACCAGCACGTCGCGCGACATGACCCACTGGGCGATCGACTCTTCCAGGTATTGCAGGTTCTTGCTGCGCAGGCCAGTGGCGCCCGGCTCGGGGTGGAAAATGCGCGCCGAGATGCCGATGCGCAGGGTGCGCCGCATGAAATCGCGGCTGGCCTTGTCGCGCATGGAGCGATAGCGCGACGAGATCACCCGCCAGGCCAGCGCCAGCGGCGTGTCGTTATCCTTCAGGTAGCGGGGCGCCGCATCGCGCGCACGGTGCTCATCATCGGGTGCCCGGCGGCCCACCCGGTCGGGCCGCACCGGCGCTGCAGGATCGGTGGAAGGGGGATGCTGGGGATCTTTTTCGTCTGACATGGCAAGGCTGACTGAAAGCGGAGACGTTTTCAATATAAACCCCTGCCCCGGAAAGCACGATTCAATTTTGTAACAAAAGCCCACGCGCGGCGCATCCGCGCAACACGCCCACGTCACATGCACACAGCCCGCATACAGCCCGTTTACGCCAACGCCCCCGCTTTTTAGAGAATCTTTACGCCCCCGCTGCTAATCTTGAACGTACCTCAACCACCGCTGCAAAGCCACCATGGAACCCCATTCACGCCTGTCTGCACATCACGCACTGCCCCACCGCCATCCACGCCTGCCCACCTTTCTCATGCATATCACGGTCGACAAAGCCTGTCTGGCCGAGCTGCGCCAGTTGGTCGTCAGGACCTGCGGCGGCATGCTGTCATTCATGCGCGTCGAAGCGGTCGACCATGCCGAACGCATGAAAGTCTGGCTGTGCGTGACGGAACCGGCCCTGCGCCTGACCATGGATGCCGTCATGCGCCTACTGCCGGCGGCGGAATTTGGCCGCATCAGCCAGGGGAAATCGTCATGAACCAGTACTCATGCGAGCAGGCGATGTCTTCATCGCGCATTACCGCACATTTCCAGGGCATCTGGGTGCCGATGGTGACGCCATTCCATGATGGCGAAATCGACTTCGACGCCGCCCAGCAGCTCGCTTGCGAACTGGCCACCAGCGGCATTGATGGCCTGGTGGTGTGCGGTACCACGGGCGAAGCTGCCATGCTGAGCGCCGCCGAACAGAGCATGCTGCTCGACAGCGTGCTCGAAGCCGTCGGCCCCCGCTTCCCCGTCGTGATGGGGCTCGGCGGCAGCGATACGCGCAGCGTCGTCTCCGCCGTGCAGCGCTACAACGACCATCCGCTGGCTGGCCTGCTGGTCTCCGCGCCGTCATATGTACGCCCGTCGCAGGACGGTATCGTGCGCCACTTCCAGGCCATCGCCGCCACCACCGACCAGTCCATCGTGCTGTACAACGTGCCGGCCCGCACGGGCGTCAATATCGAACCGCAGACGGCGGCCCTGCTGGCGCGCGACTCGCACTTCGTCGCCATCAAGGAAGCGGGCGGCAAGCTGCAGCAACTGGGCGAACTGCTGCTCGACACGCGCCTGGACGTCTTGTGCGGCGACGATGCGCTGCTGCTGGCCAGCCTGTCCATGGGCGGCCACGGCGCCATGTCGGCCGCCGCCCAGGTGCGCCCCGACCTGTACGCGCAGCTGTACCACCTCGTCAAGCAGGGCCGCCACGGCGCCGCTGGCACCCTGTTCAAGACCATGCTGCCCGTCATCCGCCTGCTGTTTTCCGAACCCAATCCCGCTCCCGTGAAGGCCGCGCTGGCCATGCAGGGCAAGGTACGCGACGAGCTGCGCCTGCCGATGACGCCCATGTCGTCTGCCGGACAGGCCGCCCTGGCCGCAGCACTCGAGCCCCTGATGGAACTGCCCGTATGGACAGCCAGCGACAGGGACGCGCCGCGCGAAGGCTGTTTGCTGCAGCTGGTCTCCGCCTCCAACATCATGCCCGCCGTGCGCCAAGATGATCATCGCCATCACGGATGAACGCGGGGGGATGGAGAAATCCATCCTGGCCGGGCGGCTGGCCGCCTCGCGCGCGCTGGCCGGACGCAAGGTATTGCTGCTCGATGCCGATCCGCGCCAGGGCGCCATGGCGCAGGCCAGGAATATGCACGACGGCGCCATGCACGGCAGCCTGACGCGGCCGCGCCTGATGGCGCGCGCCATCAGCGCCAAAGGCTTGCAACCGGAGCTCGAACACCTGGTGAACTGCTACCACGATATCGTCATCGACAGCGAAGGCCGCGACTCCATGGGCAGCCGTTCGGCCCTGATCGCCGCGCGCGTGCTGGTGGTGCCGCTGGACGGCGTCGTGGACGGCACCGCGCAGGCTGGCCTGGCGCGCCGCATCGCGCACGCGCGCAGCGTCAATCCGGACCTGCGCGTCCTGCTGGCAACGGACACGCAAGCGGCGCCCGCCCATGCCCTGGCGGCACAGATTCCGGCCGCCCGCGTGGTCAGCCTGGGACAGCTGTATTGCGCCGTTTTCAATCTACCTGCCTAAGCTGGCTCTGCCGGGCAATCGAGTAGGGGGCTGAGTTACCTCAGCCGCCCTCTCACACCACCGTACGTGCGGTTCCGCATACGGCGGTTCATTTCACAAGCTGGAAGCGCTGCTGGGTGTCCAGCAGCGAA
>NZ_JBNYXT010000050.1:0-28016 GCF_051380795.1 Janthinobacterium leeuwenhoeki | reverse complement strand
TTTCGCTGCTGGACACCCAGCAGCGCTTCCAGCTTGTGAAATGAACCGCCGTATGCGGAACCGCACGTACGGTGGTGTGAGAGGGCGGCTGAGGTAACTCAGCCCCCTACTCGATTCAGTGCGCCATCAGCACCGGCAAGGTCATCTGGCGCAGCACGGTTTCCGTCACGCCGCCCAGCAGGATTTCGCGGAAGCGCGCGTGGCCGTAGCCGCCCATGACCAGCAGGTCGGCATGCACTTCGGCGGCCATGGCCAGCAGCGCCGCGCCGATGTCGCCCGTGGCGACGGCGGGGCGCACTTCGACGGGCACGCCATGGCGGCTCAGGTAGGCGGCGATGTCGGCGCCCGGATGGCGGGCCGGCTGCGCATGGCCGGCCGGCGGGTGCAGCAGGGCCAGCAGCACCAGGCGCGCCGCGCGCAGCAGGGGCAGGGCGTGGCCGATGGCGCGCGTCGCTTCCATGCTGCCATCCCAGGCCACCACCACGGTATTGTCCACTTGCGCAAATAGCCCGCTGCGCGGCACGATCAGCACGGGACGGGCCGCGTTCAGCATCACGTAGGGCACCAGGTTGCGCATGGCGCCGGGCAGGGCTTCGCTGTCGTCGTGCTGGCTCAGCACCGTCAAGTCGCTGTAGCGGGCGCTGACGGCCATGCCGCCATCTTCATCGTCTTCGATCAGGCGTCGCTCGAGCGAGACGGCGCCGGCCTGGCGCGCCAGCGTCTCAAACTGGTCGAGCGCCCGTTCCGCCTGCCCGTGCAAGGCGTTGATCTGCGCCGCCACGGCGCCGCCGCGCATGCCGCGGTTGTTTTCCAGGGTAAGGCGCGACACGCCCGTCATGGCGGCGCCGATCAGGTGCGCCTGGTGCGCGTGCGCCAGCCGTGCCGCGATGGCGATGCGCTGCGGCGCATGGCGCGACAGGTCGGCGTGGACGAGGATGGATTGGTAAGCCATGGTGTCATTCGCTAGTCAGGATGGCAACAAGGCTAGAACGGCAACACGGGCAAGTCCAGCATTGCCGTGCCTGGCGGCGGTTTTCTTGTGCAGGACTTGATATGGGTCAAAAAGAGACGCGCCATGGTCATTTGCAATGCCATTTCCTGAAAATGCCGATCTACTTGATATGCATCAATATGTTCGGGGCACAGCCAGCGATAATGGTCCTGAACTCCTTGCCCTTCCAGTGGTCAGCATCGGCGCCGGCGCCATCTGTCCGGTACTTGCTTGTGTGACGCAACAACGCTGGCCGTGGCGGGAGTTCACTTCTCGACGCCCTGCCTGGCGTCATGCTACATTCGCATCCTGCTTTTTTTCTGAAAGGATGACGATGCCTTTGGCTAACAACTTCTTGCAGCACAATCAGCAAGCCTGGGATGCCCAGGCTGCACGGAACAGTCCCTGGTCGCAGCCCGTCGACAGCGCCACCATCGCCGCGGCCCGGGCCGGGCAGTGGCAGATCCATCTGACGCCCGGTTCCTTGCCGGCCGGCTGGCTGGGCGAGGTGCACGGCAAGCGCATCCTGTGCCTGGCCGGTGCAGGCGGACAGCAGGCGCCCGTGCTGGCCGCCGCCGGCGCGCACGTCACCGTCTTCGATCTGTCTGAACAGCAACTGGCGCAAGACCGCATGGTGGCCGAGCGCGACGGCTTGGAATTGACCACCGTGCAGGGCGACATGCGCGACCTAGCCTGCTTTGCCGACGCCAGTTTCGACCTCATCGTCCATCCTGTATCGAACCAGTACGTACCCGATATCGCCCCCGTGTGGCGCGAATGCGCGCGCGTGCTGGCCGATGGCGGCGTGCTGCTGAGCAGTTTCTTCAACCCGGCCGTATTCATCGGCGACCGCGATCCGCAATGGGCACGGCAAGGCTTGATACGGCCCCGTTTCGTGTTGCCATATTCGGATGTGAAGGATATGCAAGCCGATGCGCTGGCGGCGCGCATGGAGAAGGGCGAGGCGCTGATCTTCGGCCACGGCCTGGACAGCCAGATCGGCGGCCAGCTGGCGGCGGGCTTCGTGCTGGCGGGTTACCACGAGGAAATGCATCCCCACCCGCGCTTTGAAATTGAAAAATACCTGCCCAGCTTTATCGCCACGCGCGCCGTCAGGCTGGCGCGCGCGCGATAGGTTTTAGTTGTAGGGCTGCAAGTCGAGCCATACGGCATACGACAGGCGCTTGCCGTTCCATAGGCCGCCGCCGCGAATGACGGCGTCGCACGAGGTCAGCTGGCCCACCAGGTCCATGCGGCCCAGGTTGCGGCGCAGGCGCAGGGCGTCGTTGTGCGACAGATAGCCGACCAGCTGGCCATCGATGAAGACGGCGATGGCCTTGTCCTGGAACGGATTGGCATCGTCGCAGACGAGCAGGGCCAGGCATTTTTCTTCCGCATTGCCGGGACCATGCTCGCCGGCCAGTGTGGCGATGGCGCTCTGGTACATCGATTCGTTTTCCACTTCCGATGCAAAGCGCCCTTCATCATTCCAGTGATGCGCCGGTGCGCCCGCAGGTATCGCCGGCACGTACTGGCGCACCGACATGAGCGGCTTGTGCAGCGGTTTCACGGGCGTGCGGTCACTGAAGACGTAGTACAGCAGGGCAATGACGATGACGATGGCAAGCAGGTAAAGCATGGTATCTCTCTGATTTCTGATGGGGGAGCCGGAAGCGCGGGCGTGCCGCGCGGCGTTGCCGCTACTATAGCAAGTTCGCCGCCTGGTTCCGGGTAAATCTGGCCATCAGATGGCGGCGCCGGCGCAGTGCGTGCGGGTCGTTCAGCACGATGGGCGAGGCGCCCGTCAGGCCAGAATAATACTGGCCGTGCCGGCGCAGGACGGTGGCATACTCGCGCAACGCGTGGCCGCGCGCCAGCATGCGCGCGTCGCAATCGACTTCGATGGCAAAGCGCAGCCGGTGCAACAGCCACCACAGGGGCAGGTTCCACGGCATCAGCACGATCAAGGCGCAGGCCAGGGCCAGCAGCAGCGGGTCGCGCGCGGCCAGCCGGCATTGCGCGTGCGCCAGCAGCAGCGCTTGCTGCCGGGGCGGAATCAGTTGCAGCCAGACGGGCATCACGATGCGCGGCCGCAGCAGCCCCGCCACGCAGGGGCCGATGCCGCCGCTCAGGAAGACGGGCGTACCCAGCAAGGTGGTTTTTTGCCAGCGCCGCTGGTGCGACAGCAGCCAGATGCTGCGCAGCGCCAGCAGCAGCAACATGCCCGCCGACAAGACAAACCAACCCAGTTTCAGCTGCGATTGTGTCGCAGGCATGGCCGCCAGCACGCCTGGCAGCCACGCCAGTGGCACGATGACGGACGCGGCGATGGCCGCCAGCCACAGCCAGCGCGTCGTGCGCCTGCGCCTTTGCTGCGCGCGTTCGGCGCGCCAGGCGGCAGCGCTCAATAGCAGCGCCAGCGCCATGCTGGCAGCCAGCCAGGCCGGCACTAGCGTACCAGCGCCATGCCGACGGAGACGGGCGCCGTATGCTTGAAACCGAATTGCGCATACAGCTCTTGCGCCTGGCCATCGGCGATCAGGCTGACATATGCGCTTTGCGGCACTTCCGTCTCGATGAATTGCATGATCTCGCGCATGATCAGCTTGCCCAGGCCCTTGCCCTGGTGGGCCGGCAGCACAGCGATATCGGTAACTTGGAAGAAGCAGCCGCCATCGCCGATGATGCGGCCCATGCCTACCACCTCGTCGCCCAGCAGCACTTGCACGGCAAACAGGGAATTCGGCAAGCCCTTGGCCGCCGCCTCCGCGGTTTTCGCGCTCAGGCCGGCAGCAACGCGCAGGTGCTGGTAGGTGGCGATGGCGGGAATGGCCAGGCGGGTGGTGTAGGGCGATGTTGCGGTCAAGGCGGTCTCCTGTGCAATATGGATGGAATGGCCATTATAGGCGGCGAGCGCGTCTGGAGGCGGCACGCTTTATTCGCCGTGCCCTATGTTGCCCGCGCCGCTTTTGCGCTATGGTGGCGTCATCCACACATTTGTTGAAAGCACGCCATGTCCGCAGGATTTACCGCCACCGAGTTGTCCATTATCAATGAAGACGACGCCCTGATCACCACCCTGGCCGCGCCAGCGGGCAAAGGCGAGCCCGTCTACCTGATGCTGCAGCGCGCCGACGAATATGACGAGCAGGACATCGCCATGGGCATGGACGAGCCGTACATCGCATACTGCGGCCAGGAATTTGCCTGGTATGGCCACATGCACGCCGTGATCCTGCATCCGAACCGTCTGTCCGTGCAGATGGACGCCGAGGCCGCCATGCAGATGGACGACGACGGCCAGATCGACGTGCGTTTCAACCTGACGCCGGAGCGCTACGCCCAGCTGCAGCAGGCGCTGCGCACCACATTCGAGGGCTGCGATTACTATCGCGAAGAACGTTGATCTGCGCGCACGGCGCCGGTCACGGTGTCGCGTATGCTCGATAGCTGGTATTGATTGCGGGAGAAGACGATGGCGCTGCTGATACTCGGTTTGCTGCTGTTCCTGGGCTTGCACTCGGTGCGCATCGTCGCCGACGGCTGGCGCAGCGCCCAACTGGCGCGCCTGGGCGAAAAACGCTGGAAGGGGCTGTATTCGCTCGTCGCGTTTGCCGGGCTGGGCCTGATCATCTGGGGGGTATAACTGTCGTTCTGGAAAGCTTCATCGTCACGCCGACAGCATTGCGCAATTTGAAATGGGACGTCATTACACTGGACTCCTTTGCGCAGCAGCATGTGTTGTTCATGGTCGATGACGCGGATGCTTATATACGGCGCCTTTTTGAGATGATCCTGGCGGTCGATACGGAGGAAGTTTCGGCTGCGGCGTAACACCCGGTTTTGGCTTTTTTAGTGGCTGCCGGGGTCAGCCATTCGGACACGACCTCGACATGAACCAGGGCGCCTGGTTGGAAGCGGGGTTGCTATTAATGCAATCACAACTAATCAATATTGAGTTGGCTCAGATGTCGTCAGCTTGAGCATCGGTGCTCAAGGCTGAGAGTGTGTCGGAATGGCAGACCTGCGTGCGATTTTTTAAGCTGAGAGGGCAGCGGCTCGGAATTGCAGGCCAAGAGCATGCGTTACCTTCAGTATTGTGTCGAAGCTTGGATTACCTTCGCCGGACAGGGCTTTGTACAAGCTCTCCCGCCCCAGTCCGGTATCTTTGGCGAGTTGTGTCATGCCGCGCGCCTTGGCAATATTGCCGAGCGCTTTGGCGATGAAGGATCCATCGTCGCCAGCCTCTTCAAGGCAGGCTTCGAAGTAGGCGACCATGTCCTCTTCAGTTTTGAGGTACTGGGCGCTATCCCATTTATTTAGTTTCTCTGCCATAACGACCTCCTAGAGTTCTTGTGCGAGTTGCTGTGCGGTTTTGATGTCTTTCGCTTGGGTTGACTTATCTCCACCAGCGAGCAGGATGATGATTTCCATGCCGCGTTGAGTGAAGTAGATGCGGTAACCTGGGCCGCAGTCAATTCGCATTTCCGAGACGCCGCCACCGACAGGCTTGCAATCTCCAAAGCTACCGTCTTCGGCGCGGTCAATGCGCGCCTGGATTCGAAAAAAAGCCTTCCTGTCCTTCAGTTTACTGAACCACCCATCAAAAGTGACGGTAGTGTGGATGCTTTTCATACATACGATTGTATTATTTGGGATACATATAATCAAGCGAATTAATCAAATCTGAGCAGTTTAACCACGCCTGATGTGCTTGGTGATCTGTGATTGCGGCCAGCAATTTCCCTGGTATGGCCACATGCACGCCGTGATTCTGCATCAGAACCGACGGTCTGTGCAGATGGATGCCGAGGCGGCCATGCAGATGGACGACGATGGTCAGATCGATGTGCGCTTCAATCTGGCGCCGGAGCGCTACGCCCAGCTGCAGCAAGCGGTGCGCACCACTTTCGCCGGCTGCGACTACTCTCGCGAAGAGCGTTGATCTGCGGTGATGGCGCCGCGCCTGCCGGTGCGACCGTTTGGTTGTTGAAAGAACTTAAACGATGCAAGCCGCCTTGCGTGGCCAACTGGCGACAAGGGGAATCCCATGCATCGTGTGCGTAGCGCAAAGGCTGCGTGGTGGGCCCTTGCGTTGAAATGCATGCAGTAAAAAATTCAGGAAAAACAATAGGACGGAAATGAAAAAAGCACCGACCGAAGTCAGTGCTTTTCTACTTTAATTCTGGTGCCCGAGGCCGGACTTGAACCGGCACGCCTTGCGGCGGCGGATTTTGAGTCCGCTACGTCTACCAATTCCATCACTCGGGCAGCGCGAGACGCATTATCACTGATTTGTCACAATTCGGCAAGTTTTTCGCTTGCTGTTGTTAGCCCAGAGTAGAAACGCCGCCCCGAGCGAAAGCGCGGGACGGAGTTTCTCACTGCGGCTGGGCCAGTATCAGTTATGCACCGAGTTCAGCTGGCGCGCGATGATGTCGTGGTTGAGCCAGACGACGGGGGCTTGCGGTTCCGACATGGCGTGGAACATCAGCGGGCCCGTGCCTTCCAGCACCAAGGAACTCAGGTGGTCGGTGATCAGTTCCTTGCGGTCCTTGTGCAGCTTGGTGATGTCGTCCGAGGTGCCGATCATGACGTCGGCCAGCTCTGGCGTGTTGTCCATCGGCCAGGCGGCGAAGTTGCGGAACTGCACGCTGGTGGCGTCGCCGTTGTAGGCGGCGATACGGTCGAGCAAGTCTTGCAGCGAGACGCCGTCTTCCAGCAAGCCCTGGCAGATTTTCCACTGCTCTTCGGCCCAGGCGCTGCCGCCTTCTTTTTTCAGCGCGTCGAGCAGGGGGAACAGGGACAGTTCTACGCCGACGAAAATGTCGGACGAGTTCGTGCGGATTTCCGGGCAGTTGAAGACGGTGGCCTTGATGCCTTTGTCCCACGCGGCCTTGGCCACGTTTTCCAGGCGCATCTTCGCCAGGCCCTGGGTGTAGTTGCTGTAGGTTTGCCACTGGTACTTGCCGTCGATCAAGATCTCCGTGCCGTGGTAGCCGTAGGCGCTGTAGCGCACCTGGCCGCCCGTTTGCTCGATGCGGGCGCGGATGGCGGCGCTGCCGTCGATCAGGTGCTGCAGGGTGTTGGCCGTGACTTCGTCGAAGTTCATCAGGATCAATTTACCCAGATCGCTGTCGAGCAGGGCGCGCGAGGACATGAAGCGCTCGCCGCGGCCTTTATAGATGCGGTTGGCAATCGCCAGGAAGACTTTGACTTTTGGAATGCCGCCAGCCATGGTGTGGGCGAAATAGACATTGCTGCCGTCAGGAATCAGGCTGTCCAGCTCGGCCATGGCTTTCGCCACGGAAGCGCTGAAGCGGGCGATGCCGGCTTCGCGGCAACGTTCGATCTGCGCCCAGTCCAGCTTGTCTTCTTGCCAGCTCTTCAGGGTCATGTCGGCCAGCAGGGCCGTCGGGGTCGGCTCGCCGGCTGGCGCGTCGAGGTCGAAACCGGCCATCAGCGGCACATTGATGATGCGGCCGCCCAAGTTGGCTTCGGCTTCGGCCAGCTCTTCCGCGTTCAGCGGGCGCAGCGCCATGTTTTCATCGCGGCGGCCGACCGTCATGCCGACGATATTCATGCCCGCCTTGCGCGCTTCGTCCAGCAAGCCATTCACGTAGCCGCGGCCGAACAGCTCGCCGAACAGCACAAAGGTGTCGCCCTTGCGGAAGATATTTTTTTGCGGGATGTCTCTTAAGGACGTGATCTCGGTCATGGTGTCAATTCATTCAAAAATTAGCAGGGCAGACGGCTAGTGCTACTGCCCGCTGGTTCAACATAGTGTTAAATTATGCGCCATTTCAGAAGGGAAAATCCTGTTGCGAATGATTCTCGTCTGGAATGGCATCTTCTTCTTCATGCAGCTCTTATTCTTTCGCCAAGGCGTATTTTACGCTGCCCCGGCGCACAGCGCCCGCAGACTGGCCCGGCAGGCGCCGATATTACCTCAGCTTGCCCGCCCAGGTCAGCAAAATTGATCTAAAACAAATCCTGCTGCCCGGACACAAGCCGCGAAAAATCGTCGCCCAGGAAGGGCAGGATTGCGTCGGCCACCGGTTGCAGCTGGCGCGTCAGGTAATGGTGGTAGTCGATGGGCGAGCGCTGCGTTTCCAGCGGCTCCGGCCCTGCCACCGTGATGACATAGCTGATCCAGCCGCCATTCTGGTATTGCAGCGGCCGCCCCTGCGCCAGGTTATAGGCGTCGGCCGTGCGCGCCGCGCGCACGTGGGGCGGCACGTTGCGCTGGTAATCGTCGAGCGGGCGGCGCAAGCGCTTGCGGTAGACCAATAAAGCATCGCATTCGCCGCGCACGGTGCGTGCCACGTAGTCGCGCACATAATCCTGGTAGGCGGCGCGCTGGAAGATGCGTCGGTATAACTCTTGCTGGAATTGCTGCGCCAGCGGCGTCCAGTCGCTGCGCACGGTTTCCAGGCCCTTGTAGACCATTTGTTCGCTGCCGTCGGACTTGCCCACCAGGCCCGCGTAGCGTTTCTTGCTGCCTTCTTCCGAGCCGCGGATGGTGGGCATCAGGAAACGCCGGTAATGCGTCTCGAATTCCAGCTCCAGCGCATTCTCCAGGCCAAATTCTTCGCGCAGGCAGGCATCCCACCAGGCATTCACGTGCGCTACCAGGGCGCGGCCGATCTTGCCCGCCTCTTCGTCGCTATGCGCTGTTTTCAGCCACACGAAGGTGGAATCCGTGTCGCCATAGATCACTTGATAACCCTGCCCGGTGATCAGTTCGCGCGTGCGGTGCATGATGTCGTGGCCGCGCAAGGTGATTGAGGAGGCCAGGCGCGGGTCGAAAAAGCGGCAGCCGCTCGAGCCCAGCACGCCATAAAACGCGTTCATGATGATTTTTAACGCTTGCGACAGGGGCGCGTTGCGCTCGCGCTTGGCCGTCTCGCGTCCTTGCCACACCTGTTGCACGATGGCGGGCAGGCAATGTTTGACCCTTGAAAACTGCGCGCCCCGGTAGCCGGGCACGGTATCGGCCTCGTCGCCGCTGGTGCCTACCACCAGGCCCACGGGGTCGATCAGAAAGGTGCGAATGATGGACGGGTACAGGCTTTTGTAGTCGAGCACCAGCACGGAATCGTACAGGCCCGACTGCGAATCCATGACGAAACCACCGGGGCTGTTGTCGCCGGACACATCGCCCAAGTTGGGCGCCACATAACCCTGCCGGTGCATCAGCGGCAAGTACAGGTGTTCGAACGCGGCCACGGAGCCGCCGCTGCGGTCGGCCGCCAGGCCCGTCACGCTGGCCCGTTCCAGCAAGAAGGTCAGCAACTCGGTCTTCGCGAAGATGCGCGTGACCAGTTCGCAATCCTTGAGGTTGTAGCGCGCCAGCGCCGGTTTGTCTTCGCGGAAACGCCGGTCGATCTCGGCCATGCGCTGGTAGGGATTGTCGATGGACTTGCCTTCGCCCAACAGCGTTTGCGCCACGTTTTCCAGGCTGAACGAGGAGAAATTCCACGTCGCCGACTTCAAGGCTTCGATGCCATCGATGATCAAACGCCCCGCCGCGGCGGCAAAATAGTGTTCCTGCTTGCCGCCATGCTCGCGCCATTCCATCACGGCGCCACCGCGTCCCAGCCGCAAGGGCACCTGGCAGCGCTCGGCGTGCTCGCGCAGCACGCGCAGGTCGAACTGCACCAGGTTCCAGCCGATGATGGCGTCCGGATCGTGGCGCTCCATCCACGTGTTCAGGCGCTCGAGGATCTGTGCGCGGCTGTCGCAGTACTCGAGATCGAAGTCCAAGGCGTCATCGCCGCCGTTTGGCGGCCCCAGCATGTACACCTGGCGCTGGCCGCAGCCTTCCAGCGCCAGCGAATACAGCTCGCCGTGCGCCGTCGTTTCGATATCGAGCGACACCAGTTTCAAGGTGGGGCGATAGCCGGGCGCCGGCCTCAGCTGCACTTCCTGCAGGGTTTCTCCGCTGAACGATACCGGCGCTGTAATAAAACGCTCCATCAGGTAGCGCTCGGGCGGGCGGATGTCGGCTTCGTACACATCGACGCCGTGCGCGCGCAACTGTTTTTCCAGCTTCAGCAAATGCCGGTATTGCTTGCAGTACAGTCCCAGCACGGGGCGATGGTGGAAATCGCACAGCGACAGGGGACGCAGCTCCGCATGGCGCTCGCCGCGCAGCAGCTGTTGCGCTTGTTCCTGCTGCTCCATGGGAAGGAAGGCGACCGCCGTCTGCACGGGCAGGCGCACGTGGCGGGGCCCGGCGTCCGTTGCCAGCCAGAAATCGACTTCCGTGCCGGCGGGCGTGTCGCGCCAGTGGCGGGTCAGGATGAAGCCCTGTTCGAGCGGGTGCTGCGTGTTGCCTGTCATGGTGCCGTGAGTGTCTGGTGTGCTGGCCTGCACATTACAGCAAGCTGCGCAGGGCGGGGGCGGTTGCGGCTATAATTTTCTGCATCGAAGACGATAACAAGAGCGCGCCGCGCCCCCCACCCCGGAGACAGCATGCAAGCAATCAGTTATGTACATGGCGCCCACGAGACGCCGTTGATCGGCGAAACGATAGGCGCTTACCTGGATGACATCGCCGCCCGCTACGGCCAGCACGATGCCCTGATCGTGGCGCACCAGAACGTGCGCTGGACGTATCGGGAATTCCAGCAGCGCGTGCACCGCCTGGCCGCCGGCCTGTTGAAGCTGGGCTTGCAGCCGGGCGACCGGGTCGGCATCTGGTCGCAAAATTGCGCCGAATGGGTGCTGACGCAGTTCGCCACGGCCAAAGCCGGCTTGATCATGGTCAACATCAATCCCTCCTACCGGCGCTCGGAACTCGAATATGTGCTCGACAAGGTGCAATGCAGCGCGCTGATCCTGTCGCCCAGCTTCAAGTCCAGCGACTATCTGGCTATCTTGCAAGACGTGGTGCCGGAAATCGCCCGTTCGCGTGCCGGCGCCCTGCAGTCGCCGCGCCTGCCGCAATTGCGCCACGTCATCCGCCTGGGCGCGGCCGCCACGCCGGGCATGCACAATTTCGATGCCTTGATGGACGGCATCATGGATGCCGACCTGACGCACCTGGAAGAAGTCAGCGCCACCTTGCAGTTTGACGATGCCGTCAACATTCAGTTCACGTCCGGCACCACGGGCGCGCCGAAAGGCGCCACCTTGACGCACCACAATATCCTGAATAACGGTTTTTTCATCGGTGTAGCCATGCGCCTGAGCGAACAGGACCGCTTGTGCATCCCCGTGCCCCTGTACCACTGCTTCGGCATGGTGCTGGGCAACCTGGCCTGCGTCACGCATGGCGCGGCCATGGTGTTTCCCGGCGAAGGGTTTGATCCGAAAGGCGTGCTGGAAACCGTGCAGGCCGAGCGGTGCACGGGGCTGCATGGCGTGCCGACCATGTTCATCGCCATCCTCGATCATCCTGACTTCAAGCAATACGATCTGTCGAACTTGCGCACCGGCATCATGGCTGGTTCGCCGTGCCCGATGGAAGTCATGACGCGCGTCATCGAGCTGATGCACATGGCGGAAATCACGATTGCGTATGGCATGACGGAAACGTCGCCCGTCAGCTTCCAGACGGCGATCGAGGACCCGCGCGAAATGCGCGTGTCGTCCATCGGCCGCGTCCATCCGCACCTGGAAGTGAAAATCATCGATGCGGAAGGGCGCATCGTGCCGCGCGGCGAGAAGGGTGAATTGCTCACGCGTGGCTATTCCGTGATGCAGGGTTACTGGGGCGACCCTGAAAAAACCAAGGAAGCCATCGATGCGGCGCGCTGGATGCACACGGGCGACCTGGCCGTGATCGATGCCAACGGCTTTTGCAGCATCGTTGGCCGCTCGAAAGACATGGTCATCCGTGGCGGCGAAAACATCTACCCGCGCGAAGTCGAGGAATTCCTGTACCGCCACCCGAGCGTGCTGGACGTGCAATGCGTGGGCGTGCCGGATGCCAAGTATGGCGAAGAGTTGTGCGCCTGCATCATTCTGCGGCCCGGTACGCAGGCCACCAGCGACGACATCCGCGCCTTTTGCGATGGGCAGATCGCGTATTACAAGATTCCCCGCTATGTGCGTTTCGTCGAGCAATTTCCCATGACGGTGACGGGCAAGATTCAGAAATATATATTGCGCCAGCAGGTGGCGACGGATCTGGGCTTGAGCGTGGAATAAGTTTTTCGTCAGCACATAAAAAAACACCGGGACGCTTGCGCGGCCTGGTGTTTTTTTATTGATTCAGCGTAAAACTCAGGCCACCGCTGCCTGCGGTGCGCGCGCTGGCGTGCGGCGGCGCATGAATGCCAGCAAGCCCAGGCCGGCCAGCAGCATGGCGTAGGTGCCTGGCTCTGGAACGGCCGAGACGGTGACGGGATTGAAGCCCTTGGCGCCGATCTCCACCTGCGAAGACCATGCGCTCTTGGCGCTGACGGAGTTCGCTACCAGGGTGCCTTCCAGGTGGCCCGTGCCGAAGAAGTCGCTGTTCGGCGCCAGGATGCTGCCCCAGCTGCCGGTCGTCAGGCTGGTGCTGGTGGCGTTCGCGAAATTGAACAGCGTGCGGTCGGCGAAATTACTGAAACTGGCGTAGCCGCCCGACATGTTGATGCTGCTGGCGCTATTATTGATGATGATGTGGGCCGTGCTTTTGATCGTGGACAGGTCCAGGGTCAGGTTGTTCAGGGCAGCAGAATCGATGTTGAAGATATTCACGTCTGCATGAATATCGCCACGCAGGGTGTAGCCGCTGTTTTCCATGATGACGGTGCCCGTCGGTTTCAGCTTGGCAACATCCTTCGACAGGGTGGTCAACTGCTGCTGGGCCGCCGCAAAGTCCAGCGTCGAGGCATTGCCCTTGCTGAAGGTGCCTTGCTCAAACCATTGCTGCGTCGATACCGTGGCGTTCTTCTGGCTGACGCCATACACAGCCTTGCCCAAGGCGCCGCCGTTGTAGATGGCGCCAGTGCCGATGTTGAGGTTACCGCCCGTGACGATGCTTGGAGCGCCGGCGCCGGCCGTGCTTTTTTGGCCGACCGAAAAATTGCTCAGGTAAGCGTCGCCGCCGACTGCCAGGCGGCCTTCAACGTCATGGAAACCGGTGATGCCGCTGCTGCCGACGTTGCCGAAAATGAATGCCGAATAACCGTTGGCTGCGCCCAAGTTGATGCTCGTGCTTGCCGCCTGCGCGAAGGCGCTGCAAGAAAGGGCAAGTACGGTGGCACTGATGACGGGCAGGCTGCGAGCGGTAATCGACAAGGATTTCATGGGTTTCTCATGGTAAAGAGTGAACGAATGGGGAGGGAGAGCAGGGTGGCTGCCGTCGCGCTGGCACGAATTATACATAAAAAACAAGTTTCATTCACTAAAAGCAATAGAGTATTTTATTTTGCAACTTCCAATATTTTCTTGATAAGCTACTTGTGGACATAAAAAACCGGGACTGGCCCGGTTATGTTGCTATTTGACGCGCTGGTACAGGCGGAAGCGCTCCACATTGTCGGTGGGACGGCGCCCCTCCCACAGCTTGATCCAGTCCGCGCCGTGGTGCTCGGGCAGTTGTTCCTTGCTGTCAGGCACCTTGATGCTGTCTTGTAACAAGAACACATCGCATTGCTGTTGCCCCACGCTGGCAAACGGCAGGTGGCCAAAGTAGGCGAACGAGGCGCGCTGTGCGGCGCCGACGTTGCTGTTGATGCACTTGCTGCCTGGCGGCAGGTGGACGGAAATCTGCTGCGCCACGCTGGCGTAGCTCTTGCTGTAGTTCAGCGGCGGCAAGAACAAGGTCATGATCAGCACCCAGATCAGGATCAGGCCACCGGACGATAGCACCACGGCGCGCCACAGCACGGCCGGCTGGCGCGAGAGGCGCCAGTGCACCAGCGCCACCCAGCCCGCGCTGGCGCAGGCGGCCACGAAAAAGGCCAGCAAATCCAGTTCGGGCTTGAAGCCGGGCATGAGTTTCAAAGCATTATGCGACAGTTTCGGCGGCCAGCCCGTCAGGATGGCGAACCAGAACAGCCACAGCGCAAGGGCGCACATGGTCAGCACCATCACGGAGAACCAGTCGATGGCGTTGATGGCGCCCCGTTTCATGGTCAGCAAGCCAAACGCGGCCATCACGGCCAGCGGCGGCAGCAGCGGCAGCAGCTGGCTGGGATCGGGATCGGGATGGCACAGGCCCAGGATGGCCAGCATGGCCACAAAGGTCAGCGGCACGACGATGTGCAGCACATGGTGCTGGCGGCGCCAGGCATACACGGCCCAGGCGGCGAAAGGCCACGCGGGCCAGAAGAACCAGATGCCGACACGCAAGAAATACTGCACGCTTTTCAGGCTCGGGGCGCTGAACTGGCGGCAATTCCATTCCATCCACGCTTGCAGCGGCGAATGGCCATACGGTTGCAGCCATTCGCCCGGCAACAGCCAGACGAGGGTCAGCGCGGCGCCGATCAGGATGGCCAGCGCCAGGTGGCGCACGCTGCGCAGCAATGGCAGGCGCAGGAAGACGGTGCACAGCAGCAAGGCGATGCTCAGCGCTGCCGGCGTGATCCAGCCGCGCGCGAGAGTCAGACCGCCCATCGCCAGGCCCAGCAGGGCCGCATTGCGCACGGATGGGCCTTCCATGTAGCGCACGGCGCGGTACAGCAGGTAGGCCATCAGGGACACGTACAGCGCTTCGGCCGTGATGTCGTGGCTGTGCTGCAGCAGTCCCAGGCAACCCAGATAGATGAGGACGGCGGCATCGGCCAGGGTGCGGCCGAAATCGTCCGGTTCGGGCTGGCCGCCGAAGGCCAGGCGCAGCGGCTGGGCATCGTTGCGGCGGCCCAGGTTGAAGGCGGCGTACCAGACGGACAGGGTGCTGACGACGAAGATGCCGATGGTCGACATGCGCGCGCCAAAGACGTCGCCGTCGATCCAGCCGAACAGCTTGATGAAAATGGCGCCCAGCCAGAAGGCCAGCGGGCCTTCATCGGGCAGCGACAGGCCGGCTATGTTGGGCCACAGCCAGTCGTTCAGGCCGCCATGCGCCATGGTCCACATGATGCCGAAACTGGCAGCGTCATCGTTCTTCCACGGTTCGCGGCCGATCAGGCCAGGCAGGATATACAGCAGGCCAAGCGCAAACAAGGCCCATCGTGGCAGCGCGAGTGTGGCAGCGGCGGGAAGGCGGACTGGCTTCATCGATAATCGGTATCAGAATAGTGGCAAGACGCGACGAATGGCGTCGGGTATGCGCGAGTATAAAGTAAAGCGGCCAAAGACAAAAAAGGCAGCCGTGGCTGCCTTTTTCTTGGTAGCCGAAGCTGCCCTTTTTTGCCGCAGAGCGGCAAAAATCAGCCTGCTGCGACTGCGGTTTTCGAACCAACCGAACCGAACTTCTGACGGAACTTCTCGACGCGACCAGCGGTATCGACGATTTTGTGCTTGCCCGTGAAGAATGGGTGCGATTCAGCCGAAACCTCGATCTTCACCAGTGGGTATTCTTTACCGTCGTGGGTGATTTTTTCGCGGGTTTGGATGGTCGAGCGGGTAACGAATTTGAAATCGCACGACAGATCGTGGAAAACAACTTCGCGGTATTCTGGATGGGTATCGACTTTCATGGTCTTCTCTCTAGTTTGGTAGCCAAACAGCACTTCGTCGGTCGTCCAGCTTCTTGACCCGATTGCCGATCACTTGCCAGGGTTTAAAATAAT
The DNA here is from genome assembly GCF_051380795.1 of Janthinobacterium leeuwenhoeki. Lineage (NCBI taxonomy): Bacteria > Pseudomonadati > Pseudomonadota > Betaproteobacteria > Burkholderiales > Oxalobacteraceae > Janthinobacterium > Janthinobacterium leeuwenhoeki. Next base: position 12,350 of record NZ_JBNYXT010000050.1, on the reverse strand, counting down.
GCAACCGTCGATTATATAGCGCTTTCGGGCCGCAGGCAATAAAAAAGCCGCTCAATGAGCGGCTTTCGCGGGATGATCAGCGGAGGGCTGGGGTCAGAGCCGGCGGGTCTGACCCCTAAAATCAGCCGCCGCGGCGCATCATGTCGAAGAATTCGGCATTGTTTTTCGTCGCCTTCATCTTGTCGAGAATGAACTCCATCGCCTCGATCTCGTCCATCGAGTACAGCAACTTGCGCAGGATCCAGATTTTTTGCAGCTCGTTCGGCTTGATCAGCAGTTCTTCGCGGCGGGTACCTGATTTATTCAGGTTAATTGCCGGATAGACACGCTTTTCGGCCAGGCGGCGTTCCAGATGCACTTCCATGTTGCCGGTACCCTTGAATTCTTCAAAGATCACGTCATCCATGCGCGAACCCGTTTCGATCAGCGCCGTGGCGATGATGGTCAGCGAGCCGCCTTCTTCGATATTGCGCGCGGCGCCGAAGAAGCGTTTTGGACGTTGCAGCGCGTTTGCATCGACACCACCGGTCAGTACCTTGCCCGAGGCAGGGATGACGGTGTTGTAGGCGCGCGCCAGGCGGGTGATCGAGTCGAGCAGGATCACCACGTCTTTTTTCATTTCGACCAGGCGCTTGGCCTTTTCCAGCACCATCTCGGCCACTTGCACGTGGCGCGTGGCCGGCTCGTCGAAGGTCGAGGCGACGACTTCGCCGCGTACCGAACGTTGCATTTCGGTAACTTCTTCCGGACGTTCGTCGATCAGCAGCACGATCAGGGTGATATCCGGGTGATTGGCCGTGATCGCATGCGCGATGTGCTGCAGGATCACGGACTTACCGGATTTCGGCGACGCCACCAGCAAGCCGCGCTGGCCTTTGCCGATCGGGGCGATCAGGTCGATGATGCGGCCGGTGATGTTTTCCTGGCCATTCATTTCACGTTCCAGGCGCAGCGGCTCGTTCGGGTGCAGCGGCGTCAGGTTTTCAAACAGGATGCGGTGTTTCGACATCTCCGGCGATTCGCCGTTGACCTTGTCGACTTTGACCAATGCGAAATAGCGTTCGCCATCTTTCGGGGTCCGTACCTCGCCTTCGATCGAATCGCCGGTATGCAGATTGAAGCGGCGGATTTGCGAAGGGGAGATGTAAATGTCGTCGGTGGACGCCATGTAGCTGGCGTCAGGCGAGCGCAGGAAGCCGAAGCCGTCAGGCAGCACTTCCAGGGCGCCGTCGCCAAAAATCTGTTCGCCGGACTTGGCGCGTTTTTTCAGGATAGCGAACATCAGCTCCTGTTTGCGCAAGCGGGCTGCGTTGTCAATGTCAAGACCGATCGCCATCTCAAGCAGGGCGGATACGTGTAGGGCCTTTAGTTCGGATAAATGCATATGTGTTGAGTGTCCCGAGACGGGATGTAAAGGTAGGGGAGGGGACTGCGTGGCGTTGATTAATTATTGGGGAGGCTGTGCACGAATGATGGCAAAGCCGCTTCCCGGTCGTTCCTGTCAGGCGGCGCTGCGGGCGCAGCGCTGCCCATCATACATTAAATGTTGCTGTCGACGAAAGCGGTCAACTGGCCCTTGGCCATGGCGCCCACTTTTTGAGCAGCTGCAACACCATCCTTGAACAGGATCAGGGTCGGGATGCCGCGGATGCCGAACTTGGCAGGCACTGCCTGGTTGGCGTCCACGTCCATCTTGGCGATCTGGATGCGGCCGGCATATTCCTTGGCCACTTCTTCCAGGATCGGGGCGATGGCCTTGCAGGGACCGCACCATTCTGCCCAGAAGTCGACCAGTACTGGCAACTCGGATTTCAGGACGTCTGCTTCAAAAGATGCATCGCTAATGTGTTTGATATTTTCGCTCATATTTTCCTCAAATGAGGGTGGGATCAATAATGCCTGGAATTAACCATACGCTGGTTCGCCATCCATGCTTCCTGGAATGCAGTGAGAAGATGGGGACAATGGGCACGACTTCAATGTTCTTGGAAGGTGCGACCAGAGGTATGCAGGCGGGGATGGCTGAAATAATAACCCATTTTTTCAAAGCGTGGCGATTATTGCAGAAAAACTTGAGGCATATCGCCAGCATATCACTCCTGCGTGTGCCGGCAGGGCGGCAAAGCCGCATGCCTGCTGGCCCGCGGCGCCTTGCCTGCTCTCCCGGCCGGCCTGTGCGATCAGGCTTGCGTGCTGGCCAGACGCGCCGTGTGTTGCAGTTGCAAGTTCACCATGAGCTGCAATTCCGCGCTTTCCATCGGCTTGCGGAAGGTGCCCAGTATATGCAGGCCATTCGCCACGGCCAGGCGTTCGGCCGCCAGGCGCACGGCCGAATGCAGGCCCGACAGCAGGACCACGCCGCCGCGGAAGCCGTTTTCAGCCGCCATGCGCAGGAATTCGATGCCGTCGATGTCGGGCATGGACAGGTCGCAGATCAGCAGATCGGGCTGGTGCTGCTTCAGGGTGGCCAGCGCCTGTTCGCTGTGCGACTCGCAGCGGATGTCGAACGGGCCCATTTGCTCGAGCATGTCGCTGAGCACGTCGAGCATGAAAACGTCGTCGTCCAGCAGCAGCACGCGCAATGGCGTCAGGCCTGCTTCGTTGTGTTCCTGGCTTGCTTGGTTTGATACAGTGTTCATCGTCCTGTCTTTCTGTTGATATGCATCGCTGTCGATGCCGATACCTTGCCGTAACGTGATTTGGCGGTAGCTAGTCGTCATTGGCAAAGCTGGTGTTATTCATGATTTGTTCGGTAATCTGTTCCAGCAGTGGCCACAGGCGCGCCACGATGCGTTGTGCCCGCTCAGCCTCGTCGTCCGGTTCACCTGGCGCCAGGGTTTCCAGGTTGTGGCACAGCTCGGCCAGCCCCAGGGCCCCCACGGTACGCGCCGACGACTTGATGCGGTGCCCCAGTTCGCGTACCTGGGGCACGTCGCCGCGCGCCAGGGCTGCATCGATGTCGTCAAAGCCATCCTGCGTGGTCTGCAGGAACTTGAAAGCGAACTTGCGCACCTTTTCCGGGTTGTAGCCGAGCAACTTGGCCAGGATGGACAGGTCGATCACCTGCGGGTCGCCTGCCAGCGTGGTCTTGAAGGCGGGCGCGGCGCGGCTGCGCGCCGGTGGTGGCGGCGTTTCATGTGCCGGCAGCCAGCTGGCGATGGTCTGGTACATCATGGCCGGCTGGATCGGTTTGGAAATGAAATCGTCCATGCCCGCCTCCAGGCAGCGCACGCGGTCTTCGCTGGTGGCCGTGGCCGTCATGGCCAGCACGCGCAGGTGCGCCAACTGCGGGTCGGCGCGGATGTGGCGCGTCGCCTGCAAGCCATCCATCAGCGGCATCTGCACGTCCATCAGCACGCAGTCGAACTGGGTCTGGCGCAGCAGGTCGAGCGCCTCTTCGCCATTGTTGGCCAGGCAGACGCAGGCGCCCGCTTCCTCCAGCAATTCCAGCGCCACTTGCTGGTTGAAGGTATTGTCTTCCACCAGCAGGATGCGCGCATGCTTGAGCGTGCGCATCACCAGGGCCGCATCGGCGCTGGCGCGCATGGCGGCTGCCGTCTGCACCATGCTGTCGAGCATGGCGGGTGCGGCCTGGTCGGAAATGCCCAGGTTGGCCGTGAACCAGAAGGTGCTGCCGGCGCCGGAGCGGCTGTCGACGCCCACGTCGCCGCCCATCAGCTGCGCCAGCTGCTTGCAGATGGCCAGGCCCAGGCCCGTGCCGCCATATTCGCGCGTGGTGGAGGTGTCGGCTTGCTGGAAGGACTGGAAGAGTTTACTCATTTCATCCTGCGACAGGCCGATGCCGTGGTCGCACACTTCAAAGCGCACCAGGCAGTGTTTCGCATCCGCCACCACCCTGCGCACTTTCACGGTAATACTGCCCTGTTCGCTGAACTTGATGGCATTATTGGCGTAGTTGATCAGCACTTGCCCCAGGCGCAGCGGGTCGCCTACCAGCACGGCGGGCAATTGCGGGTCGATCTCGAACAGCAGTTCCAGGTTCTTGCCGGCGGCGCGCGGCGCCACCACCGTCATCAGGGTTTGCACCACGTGGTCGAAACTGAAGTTGACGCGCTCGATTTCCAGCTTGCCCGCCTCGATTTTCGAGATGTCGAGGATATCGTCGATGATGCCCAGCAAGTGTTCTCCGGCGAAGCGGATTTTTTCCAGGTAGTCGCGCTGGCGCGGTTCCAGGTCCGTTTTCAGGGCCAGGTACGCCATGCCGATCACGCCATTCATCGGCGTGCGGATTTCATGGCTCATGTTGGCCAGGAATTGTCCCTTCGCCAGGCTGGCTTCTTCGGCCACCTGTTTGGCCTGGTCCAGCTGTTCCGTGCGCTGCGCCACGCGCTCTTCCAGATGTTCATTGAGTTCGCGCAAGGCGCTCTCGCTGCGCTTGTGATACGTGATGTCCGTCAGGCTGGCCACCACCATGCCCACCTTGCCGTATTCATCGCGGATGGCTTCCGTATTCACGGACAGCCACGACAGGCTGCCGTCGGGCTGCTGCACGCCCATCAGCACGTCGCGCATGGCGACACCCGTGGACAGGGTGATGTGCACAGGATGGCTGCGCTGGTCGAAGGCGGAACCGTCTTCGCGGATGGCTTGCCACAAACTGTTGCCGGCCGGACTGGCCGCCAGCATGCGTTCGGCGGCCGCATTGCTTTCCAGGATATGCCCATGGCTGTCCTGCACCACCAGGCCGTTGGTGACGGCACCAAACACGGAGGCCATGCGCTGGCTCGAGTTCGACAGGGCGATCGAGGCCTGGCGCCGCTCGGTGATGTCGGTAATCATCGCCAGCGTGCCGCCCGGCTCGCCATTCTCCGACTGGATGCTGGTGCTCGACAGCAAGCCCCACAGGCTGGACTGATCCTTGCGGAAGAAGCGGAAATCGACCTGATCCGGCTGGCTGGCCTGACTGCCGTGGCTGGCCAGGCGGCGCTGCATCAGCAACTGGCTGTCGCGGTCCATGAAGTCGAGCAGGGGACGGCCCAGCATTTCCTGCACCGTGTAGCCCAGCATGTGCGCCATCTTCGGATTGACGAAAGTGGTTTTGCCGTCCGCATCCGTCATCCAGATGCCTTCGGCTGCCGTTTGCACGATCAGGCGGTAGCGTTCCGAACTGGCGTGCAGCGCTTCCTCGGCGCGTTGCCGCTGCGTCATGTCGCGCAGCGAGACGATGGAAAACACCTGGCCGGCCATGCGCAGCGGCGACAGGCTGACCTTGGCGGGGAAGTGCGTACCATCGCGGCGGCGCGCCATCATCACCCGGCCCGGCAGGCTGTGCCGCGCTTGCGGGTCGCCCACGGCGTGGCTGGGCGTGCTTTCCGGCACCAGTTGTTCCAGCGACATGCCTGTCAATTCGGCCAGCGGGTAGCCGAAGCAGCGCGCGCCGATCTGGTTGGCGTAATGCACCTTGCCCTCGACGTCGGCGATCAGCATGGCTTCGGGCGCCGCTTCCAGCATCGAGCGCATGCGCGATTGTTCGTCCTGCTTGCGCTCGCTGATATCGCAGACGATGCCGCTGGCCTGCGTGGCGGTGCCATCCGAGGCACGCGCCAGGATGGCGCCGCGCGCCAGCAGCCAGCGCCAGTGACCATCGCTGTGACGCAAGCGGAATTCGCAATTGAAGGTGCCGGGCGCCTGGCCGTCCAGGTGCTGGCGAAAGGCCAGGCTCAGGCGCGCGCGGTCGTCGCGGTGGACTTCGGCCAGCCAGTCGGCCAGTGCATGGTCGAGCCTGGCGCTCTTGTCGCCCAATACGTCCTGGTACTGCGGCGCGAACTGCAGCCGGTCGGACTGGCGCCGCCATGTCCAGCCAGCCAGGGCGGCGCCGCGCAAGGCTTGCCCGGCATCCTGTTCGGACTGGCCCTGCGCGGGCTGGGGCGGGTGGCGCAACTGCTGGCGCAAGCGCCAGGCTTGCCAGCAAGCCAGTCCCGCCAGGGCGGTGGCACTGGCGGCAGCATACGGCCACAGCAATGCCGGCGCCATGCCGTGCGCCGCCGCCTGCACTGGCAGCGAAAGCGCCATGCCTGCCGCCAGCATCGTACGAGCGAGCCGGCGCAGCGCAGGGCGCCGAGGGCGTGGTGCGCTGAAACTCGTGTGGCTGCAATACGACAAATGCATCCCTTTCTGGGGCGTGATTGGACTGGGCTGGCAGTACATGATGGGCGCTCAAACAAACGCCTGCGGCGCTTTCTGGCGGCAACTATAGCATCGAATATTTAGTCGGAGTATTTAAGTTCAGAAACGGCAAAAACGGGATTTTTTTTGCCCCGGAATGGCCGTTTTTTTCGCGATTTGGTGAGAATTGGTGAGAAAGTTGGCGCGAAATCGTGCTACTGAATCGCGATGTCTGACCTCAGGAAAAACTTCCCGCGAACTGATAGCGGTGTCCGGGGTGCCACATGGTGGCGATCGAGGCGATCTTGCCGCCCGAGCGCGTCTGGCGGCGCAGCACCAGGCAAGGCTGTTTGGTGTCGATGGCCAGCATTTCGGCGATGTCGCGCGGCGCCGACAGCGCTTCGATGCTGTAGGTGGCGCCTTGCAGGGGGGCGGCGGCCATCAGGTATTCGTTGGGCGTGATGCTGGAAAAATCCTGCGTCATGTAGTCGGGTGCGCACTCGGGATTGACCCAGCGGTCCTCCACCTGGATCGGCACGCCGTTTTCAAAATGCACGATCAGCGAATGAAACAGCGGGTGTTCCGGCGGCAGGCCGAATTGCTTGGCCAGCAAGTCGGATGCCTTGGTGCGTTCCAGCAATTGCAAGCTGCTGCGGTGGATATGTCCGCGCGCCCGCACTTCATCGGCGATACTCTTGATTTCCAACAAGGTCGCCTGGTATTTTTGCTGCGCCACATAGGTGCCGGAACCCTGGCGCCGCGTCAGCACCTGTTCGCTGGTCAGTTCGCGCACGGCGCGGTTGACCGTCATGCGCGAGACGCCGAATTGTTTCACCAGCGCTTGCTCGGAGGGAATCACGTCGCCTTCCTTCCAGCGTCCGGCGGCGATGCCGGCCAGCAGAAAATCCTTGATGCGCTGGAAAATGGGCGTATTTTCTTGGGTATTGTGGTCGTCCAATGCGGTTTCTCCGGGGCACGGGCAGGGCGCGCCGCCGGCTGGAGGCGCGATGGCCGATTTTAGCACCGAGCACCCTGCCTGCCGCCAGCCTTTTTTGAATTCAAAAGCAAGCGCCGGAGTGTGGCGCGCATGGGCGCTGGCTATGCTGGCTGCTTACTATTGACCTGCACGGAGTTCGCCATGGAACACGCTTACCTGACTGACGATGAACGCTGGGATGCCTTGCAGCGGCGCGCGCCCGACGCCGACGGCGTCTTTTATTACTCGGTGCGCACGACGGGCGTGTATTGCCGCCCTTCCTGCGCCGCGCGTCCCGCCTTGCGCCGCAACGTGGCCTTTCACGCCAGTTGCGAGCAGGCGGAGGCGGCCGGATTTCGTCCCTGCCTGCGCTGCAAGCCCAACTTGCCGCCGCTGGCCCAGCGCCAGGCCGCCATCGTGGCCGACATCTGCCGCCTGATCGACGCCAGCGACGAGCTGCCTGACCTGGACAGCCTTGCCAGGGCCGCCGGCATGAGCCGCTTTCACTTTCACCGCGTCTTCAAGGCGCACACGGGCATCACGCCCAAAGCCTATGCGGCGGCGCGGCGCGGCGAGCGCCTGAAGGCCGGCTTGCAGGGCGCGGCGAATGTCACGGAGACCCTATATGCGGCCGGTTTCAATTCCAGTGGCCGCCTGTATGCCGCCACGCCTGGCTTGCTGGGCATGACGCCGGGCGCGTTTCGCGATGGCGGCAGCGGCGCCGTGATCCGCTTCGCTATCGGCGCCTGTTCGCTGGGCGCCATCCTCGTGGCCAGCACGGACAAGGGCATTTGCGCCATTTTGATCGATGACGACCCGGAAGTGCTGCTGCGCGACTTGCAGGACCGCTTTCCCCGCGCCGAGCTGCGCGGCGCCGAGCCTGACTATGAACAGACGGTGGCGCAAGTCGTCGGCCTGGTCGAGGCGCCCGCTATCGGCCTGGACTTGCCGCTCGACGTGCGCGGCACGGTGTTCCAGCAGCGCGTGTGGCAAGCCTTGCGCGAGATTCCCGCCGGCAGCACGGTTAGCTACGCCGAGCTGGCGCGGCGCATCGGCGCCCCGCAAGGCGCGCGCGCCGTGGCCGGTGCCTGCGCGGCGAATGCGCTGGCCGTCGCCATCCCCTGCCACCGGGTGGTGCGCAACGATGGCGCGCTGTCCGGCTACCGCTGGGGCGTGGAACGCAAGCAGGCGCTGCTGGAACGCGAGGGTGAACGGTGAGGGCGCTGGACTGGCGGCAGATCGAGGATGATCTGAATCAATACGGTTGCGCCGTCGTGCCAGGCTTGCTCAATCCCGCGCAGTGCGTGGCGCTGGCGGCGCAGTATGACGATGCGGCGCGTTTTCGCAGCCGTGTGGTGATGCAGCGCCATGGTTTTGGCCAGGGCGAGTACCAGTATTGGGCGTATCCGCTGCCGGAGCCGGTCGCCGAGCTGCGCGCCACCTTGTATCCGCCGCTGGCAGCGATTGCCAACCGCTGGCACGCCAGCATGGGCTTCGATAGCCGCTTTCCTGTGGCGCACGGAGACTTCCTGGCGCGCTGCCATGCGGCGGGGCAGACGCGGCCCACGCCCCTGCTGCTGCGCTACCGCGAGGGCGATTACAACTGCCTGCATCAGGACCTGTATGGCGAGCACGTGTTTCCGTTGCAACTGGCCGTGCTGCTGTCGCGCCCGCACGAGGATTTCACGGGCGGCGAGTTCGTGCTGACGGAACAGCGCCCGCGCATGCAGTCGCGCGCCGAGGTCGTGCCGCTGGCGCAGGGCGACGCCGTCCTCTTTCCCGTCGCGCAGCGCCCCGTGAACGGCACGCGCGGCAGTTACCGCGTGAACATGCGCCATGGCGTGTCGCGCCTGCGCTCGGGCTTGCGCCACACGCTGGGCATCATTTTTCATGATGCAGGCTGAACGGTAGTTGCGGCGCTTGAGTTTCCAGAATTACATGGCATGATGGCTACTCCCTGTCACTCTTTCATTTCTGCCATGTCCGCGTTGCTCCGCCTGTTGTGCCTGTTGACCATTTTTATGTTGCCCGCAGCCCATGCGGACGATGGCGTGCCCGCGCTCGTTGCGGAGGCCGCATCCGCCGTGACGCCGTCACAGGCTGCGGCGGCCAGGACGGCGCCGCTGATGTTTGCCAACCGCAAGGTGTTTGTTTTTCGGGCCGCGCTGGCCGGCTATCCGCCCGATGACCGCGCCATCGGTGCGCAGCGGCGCCTGGAAAGCGTGCTGGCGAAAAACGGTCCCCTGCAGGCAAGCACGCGCATGATTCCCGAGGGCACGCAAGTGTTGCTCGATGGCGTGCAGCTGTTCGTCGTCGTGCCGGGCGACGTCAACCAGCTCGCCGGCGACACGACGGAAAGCGTGGCGAAAATGGCGGCCGGGGAATTGAGCAAGGCCATGTTTGACTATCGCGAGCAGAGCAGCTGGCGCTACCTGGCGATCGCCGCCGCTGTCTGCGCTGCCGCCACCCTCGTGTTCTGGCTGGTATGGCTGGGCCTGACACGCTTTTACCATTGGGCCAAGCGCCGCAGCGGCATCCTGCTGGCCTCGCGCCTGCGCGACGTGCGCCTGAAGAATGTGCGCGTGCTCGATGCCGAGCATTACATCGCCTTCGCTTATCAACTGCTGAGCGCAGTGCTGTGGGGCTTGCGCCTGATGGCCACCTATCTGTGGGCTGCCTTCGTGCTGGGCCGCCTGCCTTATACGCGTTCCTGGGGCGAAAGCCTGAGCGGCTACCTGTTCGACGTGGCGGCCGACGTCTTCCACGCCATCATCGGCGCCTTGCCGGGGCTGGTGCTGGTGTGCGTGATCTTCGCCATCGCGCGCCTGATCGCCGCCACGGCCGCCTCGCTGTTCAAGCGCGTGGAAAGCGGCGAATTGCAAATCGGCTGGCTGGACAAGGACACGGCCCTGCCGACGCGCCGCATCGCCAGCGTGGTGATCTGGCTGTTCGCGCTGGCCATGGCGTATCCGTATCTGCCCGGCTCGCACACGGCAGCCTTCCAGGGCCTGTCCGTGCTGGTGGGCTTGATGGTGTCGATCGGCGCGTCGAGCATCGTGGGCCAGGGCGCCAGCGGCCTGATCCTGATGTACACGCGCGCCCTGCGCAAGGGCGAGTATGTGCGCGTGGGCGATAGCGAAGGCACGGTGGTCGACGTGGGCATGTTCGAAACGCGCTTGCGCACGGGCCTGGGGGAAGAGGTGGCCCTGCCGAACGCCTGGGTGATGTCGCAAACGACGAAGAATTACTCGCGCGCCCAGCCCGGCGGCGGCTTCGTGCTCGATTCCACCGTCACCATCGGCTACGCCACGCCATGGCGGCAAGTACACGCCATGCTGGAACTGGCCGCGTCGCGCACGCCGGAACTGTCGACCACGCCGAAACCGTACGTGATGCAGCTGGCCCTGCAAGATTACTACGTGCAATACCGCCTCGTCGCCTACGCCAGCGCCGAAGTCCCCCGCCAGCGCGCCGAAGTGCTGAACCGCTTGCACCAGAACATCATCGACGTCTTCAACGAATTCGACGTGCAGATCACTTCGCCGCATTACATCGATGACCCGAAAGAGTCGCAGGTGGTGCCGCCCGGTGAATGGTTCAGGGCGCCGGCGCAGCGGGGGGAGGAATCGATTGAGGCGGTTCCGCCCAAGCCTTGAACGCCAGGAGTGGTCTGATCGTGATCGGAGAAATCACACGTGCTATCTTGGTTTTTCCTCGGGAGCGCAGGTATTCTTGCCATTTGTCAGCTGAACCACTTGGAAGCCCCCGGCGGGGGCCGTGAGCAGGCAAAAATCTGCCGAGTAGCGCGAAGTGGGATCGGACGCGGATGGTGGCCTTCCCAGGAAAGATACGCCATACACTTTTCCCTCCACCAGCGGCGCGGCATCGCTGCTCTCGGCCCCCTCGGGCGCCTTGCCGTAGCGCACGCATCCCTTGTTTGGCAGGCGATAGTTGGGATCGCCAAACGAGGCATTGGGGAACATGACGGTCCATACATTGTTCCAGCCATTCGGCCCAGGTGTGCTGATCGTCAGCATCTTCAGGCTGACAGGCCCCCTTGATCGTTCCTCTTCTGTGGCAATCTTGAAGCAGGGAAGGCCCGCTTCCGTGATGACGGCGGCGGGTCCCATGCGCGACCACGCCGAGGCATCGATAGTCGCCAGCGCGGCAAGCAGGAATAACAGTGTGTGAGGATATGGCATGGCAGTTCTCGTATTACCTGATGAGGGAATGTTCTGGACAGATTTCATCTATCCAGGCTTGGCTATCGCTGTCGATACGAAGAATCTTGCGCTCCCCGGAGATGTCGGTGATTAAGCAAAATTTTCCCACGTAACCGCGAGTAGGGTCCGATGGATCGGCTGGCCCACCGTTCAGGAAGACGTCATACATGCGCCCCGTTTTCAGCGGCGGGGCTTTGGGTGGTTTGACCTCTGCTGTTGCTGGTGCAACTCCATACAGAAGACAGGACTTGGCATGAACAGGAATAGTCGCTGCGCCCGGTAAAAGAAAAGACCATACTTTGACTGCAGGCTTGACGGATACATCTGTCAGTACGACCGCACTAATCCGAGGAAGCCCGTTGCGTGCTTCTTCTTTTTGCGAAATGGTGAAACAGGGAAAGCCATTTTTTAGCTGTACTTCCGCATATGCCATGCGGGAGGTGGCCGAAGCACTCATGCTGATCAGCATGATGAGTATCAATAGCGTCTTATGGTAGATGGACATTATTGGCCCTTTTGTGGTTGGATGTTTACTGGACAAACTTCATCGATCCAGGTCTGCATGTCGCTGTTGATGGGGATGACTTGCTGGCCGCCATCCGCCGTAGCTCTCACGCAGAATTTTCCTTGGTAACCATAGGTTGGATCGGACGGATCTTTAGGGAAGCACTGATTTATTCATCTGGCACCGTTCCCTGCTGCGGTCCGACCTGAGACAATAGCGGTATCGCCACTGTCCGCCATCGACCATGCAAAAGAGCTTTTCCGACCTTGAATATGCTGCCAAGAAGAAACTGACGCGGCGCGACCGGTTCCTCGCTGAGATCGATAGCGTAACGCCGTGGGGCAAGTTGCATAAAGCCGTGGAGCCGTTCTATCCGAAGGTCGAGGGTGCCGGCCGTCCACCAATCGGACTGGCGCGCATGCTGCGCATGTATGTGGCCCAGCAATGCTTCGGCTTGTCTGACGAAGGCATCGAAGACGCGATCTACGATAGCCAATCTATTCGCGCCTTTGTCGGCATC